>CACWWM010000477.1:1925-2815 GCA_902764565.1 uncultured Eubacteriales bacterium | reverse complement strand
CATCAGACCATTCAATTGAAGGACGGCAGATTCTGCACCCTTCGCAACGGCACGGCGCGGGACGGGGCCGCCGTGTACGAAAACTTTAACATGACCCACGCTCAGACGGATTTTCTGCTTTCCTATCCCGAGGAAAACAGCATGACGGCGGAGCAGGAAGCCCAATTCTTACAGAAAAAGACGGAAAGCCAGCGGGAAATCGAGCTGGTGGCGGAAATCGGCGGCCAGATCGTCGGCACGGCCGGAATCGAACAGGTAGGCGCGAAAGAAAAGGTGCGCCACCGGGCCGAATTCGGCATCAGCGTCGATCAGAAGTATTGGGGCTTGGGCATTGGCCGTGCCCTGACGGAAATCTGCATCCAATGCGCGAAAAAGGCGGGCTACGCCCAATTGGAATTGAACGCGGTAGCGGAGAACGAGCGGGCTCTCAGGCTGTATGAAAGCGTGGGCTTCGTGGAATTCGGGCGGAATCCCCGGGGCTTCCGTTCCCGGCTGACCGGCTGGCAGGAGCTCGTATACATGCGGCTGGAGCTGGATTGATTTATACGGGAGGAGAAAAAGATGAAACGGGAATTGGGCATCGCCCGGTGCGGCCTGGCCTGCTGCCTGTGCAGCGAAAACGAGCATTGCAGCGGATGCAATTCGGGGGCATGCCCCGACAAAGCCTGGTGCGAAAACAGAAAATGTTCTCTGGAAAAGGGCTTTGCGCATTGTTCCGATTGCGAAGCGGACTGCCGCAAGGGATTGCTTGCCAAAATCAAGCCCTACGCCTTCACCCTGTTCGTGAAGCGGTACGGGGAAAAGGCGCTGCTGGATTGTTTGGAGCGCAACGAGCAAAACGGGGTGGTGTACCACCGGGAAGGGATCACCGGCGATTACGACGATTTTGA
>CACWWM010000477.1:0-1915 GCA_902764565.1 uncultured Eubacteriales bacterium | reverse complement strand
GCGGTAAGAAGGTGAGTACGCCATGAACTATCGGGAATTTGGCGCGGAGAACCGGGATACGCTGATCCTGCTCCACGGCGGCGGGCTTTCCTGGTGGAATTACCGGGAGGAAGCGGAATTGCTGCAATCCGATTACCGGGTGATCCTGCCCATTCTGGACGGCCACGCGGGCAGCGACCGCCCCTTTGCTTCCATTGAAAGCAACGCCGCCGAAATCCTGTCGTTTATCGACGAAAACTTGGGCGGTTCCGTTCTGCTCCTGGGCGGCCTGTCCCTGGGCGCTCAGATTGTGCTGGAAATGCTGTGCCAGCGGAAAAACGTCTGCCGCTATGCCCTGGTGGAAAGCGCCGCGGTGCTGCCGGACAGGCTGACCCACGCCCTGATCGCCCCCGCTTTCGGCACAAGCTACGGCCTGACCCGGAACAAAAGCTTCGCCCGGCTCCAGTTTCGTTCCCTGCACATCCGGCCCGCGCTGTTTGAGGACTACTGGCGGGATACGCGGGAAATCCAAAAGGCGGACATGATCGCCTTTTTGAAGGCCAACACGGGCTATGCGCTCAAAGCATCCGTGAGCGCATGCGCGGCGGAAACCCACGTGATCGTGGGCGGAAAAGAAAACAGAAGGATGCAGCAGTCCGCCAAATTGCTTGGGAAAAGCATTCCCGAGAGCGATGTGAACGTCCTGCCGGGCTTGTATCACGGGGAATTTTCCCTGAATCGCGCGGAAGAATACGCGCGCATGGTGCGCCGCATCGCGGGCCGGGAAAGCCCATAAAGGAGAACTTGCCATGGAAAGCATCGAAACGGAACGGCTGATCCTGCGGCCCTTCCGGGAATCGGATAACGGCGACCTGTTTGAATTCCTGTACCAGCTTCGGGACGACGAATTTGAGAGCTGCCCCGGCATTACCCGGGAAAACGGCCGGGAGCATTTGCAATACCGCCTGAACTCCGGGGAGTTTATGTTGAAGGAAACCGGCAAGGTGATCGGCAACATTTCCTGCCGCAGCCGGGATTTTGAGGCCAAAGAAGTGGGCTATATCATCAATGCCGATTATCAGAAAAAGGGCTGCGCCGCAGAAGCGCTGTCCGCCGTGATCCGGCATGCGTTCGACGCGGGCATCCACCGCGTATACGCGGAACGGTATTTTGTCATACAGACATTTTTCAAAATGAGAGAGGGATAAAGTAACATGAAAATTCTGGTTTTGAACGGAAGTCCCAAAAAAGAAAAGAGCGACACCCTGCACATCACCCGCGCCTTTCTGGCGGGCATGAGCGAAGCCGCGCCCCAGGAGGTGACGGTGATTCACGCCATCGAAAAGCGCATTGAATTCTGCACCGGCTGCTTTGCCTGCAAGCTCAACGGCGGAACCTGCATGCACAACGACGATATGCGGGGCATTCTGGAGCAGATTTTGGACAGCGATTTGCTGCTGTTCAGCTTTCCCCTGTACTGCTACGGCATGCCCGCGCCCCTGAAAGCGCTGCTGGACCGCACCATGCCCCTGTCCAGCTTAGCCATGCAGAAGGTGGGCGACCGCTATGAGCATGTGGGACAGGCGGATTTTTCCCGCCTGCATTACATGATGATCTGCGGCTGCGGCTTCCCCAACAGCCAGCACAATTTCGAGCCCGCCGTGGCGCAGTTCAAGCAGTGCTTCCCTTCCAATCACACGATCATTACCGTGCCGGAAAGCCCCATGTTCAACGTGGCGGAGGCAGATCCGGTCACCAAGCCCCGGCTGGAGCTGGTCAGGCAGGCAGGGAAGCAGTACGCCCAAACGGGCCGCATCGACGAAGCGCTGCTGAAAGCAATCAATTCGCCCATGATCCCGGAGGACGTTTACGCGAATATTGTGAATGGGAACGTGCAGCATGCGAAAGAAATTTGATGTAAACGGTATCCCGGCCA
>CACWWM010000476.1 GCA_902764565.1 uncultured Eubacteriales bacterium | reverse complement strand
TAAGTCAAACATCTCCAGCAGCTTTTTGAACGTGTCCTGCCCATCCAGGCAAGTGTCCGTCAGCCAGCCCTTTTCATCGTCCCACTGGGCCAGCCCCCGATAGTAAAACGCCTTTTTCCTGTCCTCAATCAGGAAGGGCACGATGCTGTGCCGCAGACATTCTTTCAGGGCGATCAATCGCCCCACCCTCCCGTTTCCGTCCTGGAAGGGATGAATTTTTTCAAACGCCGCGTGAAAAGCAATCACATCCTCGATTTTGACCTCGCTTTTCGCGTTGTAACTGTCGAGCAGCGCTTTCATCCGTGCGGGCACGTCCTTCGGCTTTGCCGTTTCCCGTCCGCCCACCACGTTGGGACGTTTCTTGTATTCCCCCACCGCGAACCAGGACAGCGCAGCATCCTTGGTATCGTGCTTGAGAATATAGTGCAGCCGCTTGATGATTTCCTCCGTCAGCACATCCTCGGCGCAGTCGATCACGTAGTCGATGGCGCGGAAGTGATGCACCGTCTCCAAAATATCGTCCACCGGCACGCCATCCCCCGCATCAAACGTATTCGTCTCAAAAATCTGGCGGGTCTGATCCTCGGTCAATCGGCTGCCCTCAATATGGTTGGAATTGTAGGTCATCCGTACCTGAAGTTCATGGTACAGTCCGCCGGTAATCTTCGCTTTCATTTCCTCCCGCAGCGTTTGCAGGATCGGATTAGCTGATACCTCGCGGCAAAGCTCCGCCGCCGTGCATGCAAAATATCCGCACAGCTTTTCCATCACCGTGCGTGATAGTTCCTCTCCGCGTCCGATTTTCGCAATAGTTCTTGAGGAGATGCCCAGGAGTTTCGTCAGATCAGAGCGTTTGATTCCTCTTTCATCCAGTTTTTCTTCCAGTCCCGTATAGGAAATCATTTCGTTTCCACCCCCCTTATCTTTACTTATTATACCCAAAAATAAGAAAAAAGTAAAGATTTTACGGTGAAATCCAAAGAAAAGTAAAGATTCTCATTTCTGTATTTTTTCTGTTTTTCTCTTGACTTTAATGCTTTTATGCGTTAAAGTTTAAACCATTAAAGCAACCGCCGCCTGTGCGGAGAAGGAAGGACAAACCAAAATCCTGATGCTGGTCGTATTCTTTGGGCTGATGGTGGGCATCGGCCTGTACTGCCGCAAAAATTCCACGGACGTGAACGGCTTCGTGCTGGGCGGCCGTTCTGTCGGCCCCTGGCTTACAGCCTTCGCCTACGGCACCAGTTATTTTTCCGCGGTGATTTTCGTAGGCTACGCGGGCCAGTTCGGCTGGAAATTCGGCATTGCCGCCACCTGGATCGGCATTGGCAACGCGGTGATCGGTTCTCTCATGGCCTGGGCCGTGCTGGGCCGCCGCACCCGCATTATGACCCAGCATTTGTCCAGCGCCACCATGCCGGATTTCTTCGCCAAGCGTTTTCATTCCCAGTCGCTGAAAATCATTTCCGCCGTGGTCATCTTCATTTTCCTCATTCCCTACACCGCCAGCCTCTACAACGGCCTGAGCCGCCTGTTTGAAATGGCTTTCGGCGTCCCCTACATCTGGTGCGTAGTGGGGATGTCGGTGCTGACAGCCGTTTATGTGATCGCGGGCGGCTATATGGCCACCGCCATCAACGATTTCATTCAGGGCATTATTATGATCTTCGGCATCGTCGCCGTAATCGCCGCGGTGCTGCCATGGGCGTCAGCTGGGGCGCCATGGCCGGCGCGTTTCTGGCGCCCTTCCTCTACGGCCTGTACTGGAAGCGGGCCACCTCCTGGGGCTGCTGGGCGTGGTGATCCTGACTTCCCTGGGCACCTGGGGACTGCCGCAGATGGTGGGCAAATTCTACGCCATTAAACACGAAGGCGACATTCACAAGGGCACCATCATTTCCACCGTATTCGCCGTGATCGTGGCCGGCGGGTGCTATTTCCTGGGCGGCTTCGGACGGCTGTTTACCGGCGATCCCGGCATCCAGTTCAACGCCAAGGGCGGCATTGTGTTCGACTCCATCATTCCCGCCATGCTTTCCAACCTGCCGGATGTGCTGATCGCCGTGGTGATCATCCTGGTGCTTTCCGCCTCCATGAGCACGCTGTCCTCCCTGGTGCTCACTTCCTCCTCCACCGTGACCCTGGATCTGCTCAAGGGCCACGTCGTCAGGAAGATGGATGAAAAGAAGCAGCTGCTCACCATGCGGGGCCTCATCGTGGTATTCATCGCCATTTCCGCCGTCATCGCCATCATTCAGGCCATGGGCGTCAGCTGGGGCGCCATGGCCGGCGCGTTTCTGGCGCCCTTCCTCTACGGCCTGTACTGGAAGCGGGCCACCTCCTGGGGCTGCTGGGCGTCCATTCTGTTTTCCAGCATCTTTATGACCCTTGTGATGTTCAATCAGCTGGGTGTGCTCACCCTGAACCTGGGCCTGCTCAGCTCTCCCATCAACGCGGGCGCATTCTGCATGCTCGCCGGGCTGCTGATCGTGCCCATCGTCAGCCTGATCAGCAAAGCGCCGGACAGGAAACTGGTGGACGACGCTTTCTCCTGCTACGATCAAAAGGTGCTTGTCAAGCAGACCGAAGCCCTGGCCGACCCGGAATGAGATATATGTTAAAGGCGGGGGAAACCGCTCTTTGTAAGCCAAAGAGCGGTTTCCCCCGCACCCCCTTCCGAGAAAGCTATAAAAGCTCTCGACTGAACATTCATTACTTACTAAAACCAACCGTCCGCAGCGATGCAACGCTGCGGACGGTATTTTTCGGTTCATTCCAGATTGGGGATCATGCGAAGCAGGGTCCAGTCCGCCATTTCGATCGTGCCCTCGTACTCATTGTACCGGGGATTGCCGATCACGATCCAATACCCGGTGAGCATCCTTTCCTCGTTGCCGAATTCGAGGATCAGGCTGTTTTCTCCGCCTGAATACAGGTTGATCGTGCCCGTTTCATCCGCGCCCACTGCCAGCACGGGATTCAGTACCTCCTGGATTTTCAGCAGCAGCATGCAGTCCCCACACGCGCCCTTTGCCTCCAGCCACTCCTGAATGGTGACGAATTTCGTTTCCTCCCCCAGCGCGGCGCAAGACAGCGTAAGAGCCGCAAGCACGATGGAGAGAACCAAAGCGGCCATTTTCTTCATGGAACATCAACCTCTTTTCATATCAGAATTGTTCATCGGCACATTCATTATAACCGATCCTTTTCCCGATTGCAAGATTCTGGAAAA
>CACWWM010000475.1 GCA_902764565.1 uncultured Eubacteriales bacterium | reverse complement strand
TTTGCTTCGTGGGCACCACATGGTCGATCAAATGCTCCATCACATAGGGGATCAGCAGCTCCAGCGCCGTGCCGGCCAGCTTAATGCCCATGACCCAGGCGATGCGGCCGCTGTATTTTTTCAGGTACTTCCACAAGAATCTCATGGGGCGTCACTCCTGCCCTTTCGGAAATAAATTCCATCCATGGCATTGTAGCACCGGCAACGGAAATCCGTCAAGGCGGCAAGAAAAAAACGCCCCCGGCCAGGCCGGGAGCGCAGATGGAACGGATGATTCCTTACAGCTGAGCGGCGAGGAACTGCATGAGTTCGACGAACGCAGTTTCCGCTTCTTCGTCGGCGCAGGGAGTGAAGGAGAAGACGAACATAACGCCTTCTTCAGCATACACCAGCGCGATATGAGCGGTGACAACGCCTTCCACTTCGCTCTTGAAGCCGATGAGATCAGCGCCGTCTTCGTTCTGGATTTCCACATCGATCATGCCGTCGTTCTTGGCTTCTTCAGCCAGCTGTTCTACGGTCTTGCCTTCGGTTTCCGCAACGGAGATGGTGAGAACGCTTTCGCCGTTGGTCACAGCATACAGGATGCCACCCTGAGCATCTTCTTCAGACACTTCCAGAGCGGTCCAGCCTTCGGGCAGTTCCAGTTCAGCAGGTTCGGCAGCGTCTTCCGCCATGGCGGCGAAAGGCAGCACGAGCATGCAGGCGAGCAGCAGAACAGAAATCAGCTTTTTCATTGAAGTATTCCCCTTTTTCTTTATTTGTCGCTTAAGCGCAACGGGCGTATTATACAATAAAATCCAATCGATGTATAGTACATGAATGGTCAGTATTTGCGCTATTTTTTCCATTTTTTCTCAAATTTTGCTCTTTTTTCTCTCCTCCCCCGTCCGAAAACAAAGCGCTTGACAAAGCTTCTTTTCCCGCGCTACAATAATTTTCTCACAAGATTTGCTTTTACCCAACCGACGGGGAGGACGGCATGCGTTACATTACAGTGGAAAACCTGACCAAAACCTTTACCGTGCGCAAAAAGCGGGAAAAGGGCCGTTTGCTGCGGGAAAAAACGGAAGTGCAGGCCCTGCGGGGCGTTTCCTTTTCCATCGAACGGGGGGAATTGGTGGGCTGCTGGTGGGCTGCATCGGCCCCAACGGCGCGGGCAAATCCACCACGGTGAAAATCCTGTCCGGCATCCTGACCCCGGACGGCGGTACAGCCGACGTGGGCGGCCTGACCCCCTGGAAGGATCGGAAGCAGCACGTGCGGCGCATCGGCGTGGTATTCGGCCAGCGCACCCAGCTTTGGTGGGACGTGCCCATCGCCGACAGCTTTTCCCTGCTCAAGGACATTTACCGGGTGCCGGACGCGGATTTTGAGCGCCGCCAGCGCGAGCTGACCGAAGCGTTGAATTTGGGGGATTTGCTGCGCACGCCGCTGCGGCTGCTCAGCCTGGGCCAGCGCATGCGGGCGGAGCTGTGCGGCTCGCTGCTCCACGGGCCGGAGCTTTTGTTCCTGGACGAGCCCACCATCGGCCTGGACGCGGTGAGCAAGCTGGCCCTGCGGGATTTCCTCAAGCGGGAAAACGAAAAAAGCGGCACCACCGTGCTGCTCACCACCCACGATATGGAGGATATCGCCGCCCTGTGCCCCCGGGTGATGGTGCTGGGCCACGGCAGCAAGCTGTACGACGGGGCCCTGCCCGATCTGCTTTCCCGATACGATACCCAGCGGGTGATGACCCTGCGCTACGACGAGGCCGTGGATTTCCCCGTTTTGCCGGAGGGCTGCGAGGTCAGCCGGGACGGGGATGCATTCCGCGTGGTGTACGACCATGTAAAAATTCCTACGGCGCACATGATGTCCTTGCTGCAAAGCGCCGGGCCCATCCGGGAATGGACGGCCCAGCCCCAGAACGTAGACCATTTAATTGCCGCCATGTACCGGGAGATGGATCTCTGACCATTCAGCTAACGCTGAATGGTGCGAAAGGGGGAATCCTTCCCCCTTTCGGAATCCCCGCAGCCTCAAAGGTCGCAACTCCCCTTCATGGGGAGATTGCTCCCTTTCGGCTGATCTCACCGCCGATGAGATTCCCGCCGCAG
The DNA here is from genome assembly GCA_902764565.1 of uncultured Eubacteriales bacterium. Lineage (GTDB taxonomy): Bacteria > Bacillota > Clostridia > Christensenellales > Aristaeellaceae > RUG563. The sequence goes on along the minus strand of CACWWM010000475.1, from coordinate 11 downwards.
GCGGTCATCGG
>CACWWM010000474.1 GCA_902764565.1 uncultured Eubacteriales bacterium | reverse complement strand
GCTGTTTTTTGCCCCCGAAATCGCTGTTTTTTGGGTAAATCATCATTTATTCCAGGTCAATATGCTCAAAAAAATCGTTTTTTTCCTCATCCGGGCCAACCGCCGTATAGTACAGCCCGAAGATTTTGTTGTCGTAGGTCTCCGCCTCCCGGTTCATGCTGTACGCTCTCTGCTGGGAGCGGTGCTTGTCGTAGGCTTCCTTGGCCAGGAAGATGGGGCTGATGGGGCTGTCCGAAGAGAAGGGCTGATTCCAGTCCATTTCGATCCTGTTTTCCGTGTACAGATGCAGATAAACCTTCCTGACCTCCCAAACGCCGTATTCCTGCACCGATTCGGGGTCATAGCTTTCGTCCATGGCCAGGGGGATGGCGTCGGCCACCAGCCGGGCGGTCAGCTTATGCTGGGTGTGGCCGTATTCCCCTTCCAGGTCGGGGCCCACGATGACTTCTGGCTTATATTTTCGGATCAGCCGCACCACTTCCTTCTGGGGGTCTACGCCCTTCTGGCTCCACGTTTTCAGGGCGATGCTGAAGCTGTTCACCTTCTGATCCCGCCAGTTGAGGAAAATAGGATGATTGCGCAGGCCCGCCGTCCACAGGCCGTCCAGCGCTTCGGTATAGCGGCTGCGCCCGCCGTTGGTCATGTAGACCACGCCCACGTCCGCGCCCTTTTGGCAGGCGTAGGGAATGGTGCCGCCCAGGAACAGCAGCTCGTCGTCCTGGTGGGGGGAGAACACCAGCAGATCCAGCTTTTCCGGCACGGACTGCCATTGCTGCACGGCGTTGTCCGGATGGTTGGCGTCGTATACGCACAAATTCCGCACCCAGTTGTCTTTCCCCACCAGGGAAAGCCGCACCTGCCGCGCGTCGGCGGGGAATACCACGGTGTCCGCGTAGAAGCCCGTCGTGCGCGTTTCCTGGCCGATGGTTTTCTTATTTTCGTCCAGGAATTCCACCGTAAAGGATTCCACCGGGAAGCGCCATTCGATGGTCATAAGCTCCGCGGAGCCGTCCTTGGGCAGGGTGATGGTCAGGGTTTTATTGCCGGCGGAGGGCGTCCAGTTGCGCCCACCCAGATTCTTCTGGTTTATTCCCGCCGAAAATTTTTCCGAAGCGTTTTGAACTTGCCGCACACGTACACCGGCGCGCTGTAAATATCCACGATTTTTCCGTCCGCCGCGCCCTGGATCACCAGCGTTTTCCGCCCGGCGGTCATGGAAGAAAACGCAATGCTTTTGCACACGTCCCGAATATCCAGCGCCGCGGCCGGTTCTTTCACTTCCATCGCGGCGATATGCTGCATTTCCTGCAAGCGTTCGTCCCACAGAAAGAAAAACAGCGTATCCAGGGGCGCGTCCGTCTGAACGGTGCCGCGGATGGCCATTTTCTTTGCCTGGCCGGGAGAAGCGAACAGGTACTGATCCAGCTGTACGTCGGCGGTGACAGAAACGGTCTGCGCCGTATCGCCCGTCCCGGCTTTCAGGTTCAGCTTGTTCTTGGGCGCGTATCCCTCGATCCCGTCGAACGCGATCCTGTAATACCGTCCTTCCAGGCCCAGCACCTGACAGGTGACGCCTTTTTTCAGCTTGCCCACCCGCTCGGTCTTGTCCGTATCGCTGTATACGGCCACTTCCGTTTCGCCCCGGATCAGCGTGGCCGCCGGGGTGATCGCGGCGGGGCAGGTGGATTCCAGGGCGCTGGCGCCGCACGCAAAGAAAAGCGAAGCCAACAAAAGCACAACGGTCAAAAGCAAACCGCTCCATCGTTTATTCATAAAGCAATCCCCCTCTGACAGCAAAATCTTCCCGCAGCGGCAAAAAAGCGCCGCTGTGTCTTGATTTATTATAGCATAACGTCCCAGGAAATTCTATATTGGGGTACACAGTTTTCACGGCTCACGCATGAATGAAAAATTGGAATTTGACGGGGGGAACTTTGGGCGCTCCGCGCGCCCAGTTCCGCAGGCTCAATAGTCGCAAGTCCGCTTCATGCGGACATTGCTCCTTTTCGCCTGATCTCACCGCCGATGAGATTC
>CACWWM010000473.1 GCA_902764565.1 uncultured Eubacteriales bacterium | reverse complement strand
GGGCCGCTATATCGGCACGGTGAACACCAAGGAAACCACCACGGTGGAGCTGAGCCGCATGATGGTGGGCCACGACGTGCAGCTGGTGGTGGAAAAGACACCCGCCCAGCCCGGCGAAACGGTGCTGAAGGTGACGGATCTCCATGTGGCGTCCAGGCTGTATAAGCATGACGCCGTGAAGGGCGTCAGCTTCCAGGTGCGCAAGGGCGAAATCGTCTGCATCGCGGGCATCGACGGCAACGGCCAGTCGGAATTGGTGTACGGCCTGTCCGGCCTGGAAAAATGCACCGGCGGCAGGATCGAAATGAACGGGGTGGACATTACCCACGCCCCCATCCGCAAGCGCAGCGAGCTGGGCATCAGCCACATCCCAGAGGATCGGCACAAGCACGGCCTGGTGCTGGATTTTTCCCTGGAACAGAACATGGTGCTCCAGGCTTATGAGGAGCCGCGCTTCGCCCATCTGGGCTTTATCAAATTCGGCGAAGTGCGCAAATACGCCGAGCGGCTGATCGAAGCGTACGACGTGCGCAGCAGAAGGCCATTATCGCCCGGGAAATCGACCGGGATCTGCCGCTGCTTCTGGCTGTTCAGCCCACCCGCGGCCTGGACGTGGGCGCTATCGAAAACGTGCATAAAACCATCGTAGCCCAGCGGGACGAGGGTAAAGCGGTGCTGCTGGTTTCCCTGGAGCTGGACGAGGTGATGAACCTGTCCGACCGTATCCTGGTCATGTACGAAGGCGAGATCGTAGGCGAACTTGATCCCCAAAAGACCACGGTGGAGGAACTGGGCCTGTACATGGCGGGCGCGAAGCGGCAGCAGCCGGGGAAGGAGGCGAGCGCATGAAAAAGGATTCTTTCTGGGATAAGGCCGGCACCCGCAGCGTGCTGGCGTCCCTGGTCGCCATCCTGATCGGTATGCTGGCAGGCGGCCTGGTCATTCTGGCCGTGGGCCTGACCAACCCTGCCCTGGGCTTTACCGGCGCGCTGGAAGGCATCCTCCTTCGGCAATATGCTGTTCCGGGCCGTTCCCCTGATCATGACGGGCCTTTCCGTCGCTCTGGGCAATAAGGCGGGCCTGTTCAACATCGGCGCGGCGGGCCAGTATCTGGCGGGCACGGCGGCCAGCCTGTATGTATCCCTGTCCATTCCCACCAGCGTGCTTCCCGTATGGCTGGTGTGGCTGGCGGCGTTCCTGGCCGGTATGATGGCGGGCGCGCTGTGGGGCGCTATCCCCGGCCTGCTCAAAGCCTACCTGAATATCAACGAAGTGATGGCCTGCATCATGACCAACTGGATCGCGGCCAATATGGTCACCTGGATCTTCGACGTGAGCAGCCTGAAAAACATGCTGGAAGGCACCAAATCCAGCTACATTTATAAAACGTCCACGGTGATGAACGACGTGATCGTCGACGGCGTCCGGCAGACGGTGGGCGCCAGCGTGCCCGAGGGGGCCCAGGTGATTGCCACCCGCGGCGGCGTGGCTACGGCCAAACTGGGGCTGGATCAGCTGTTCGGCGGCAGCCAGGTCAACGGCGGCATCCTGGTGGCGATTCTGATCGCCGTGGTGATTTACGTCGTAATGACGAAAACCACCCTGGGCTATCAGCTCAAGGCCTGCGGCGCCAACCGTTACGCCGCCCGGTACGCGGGCATTCAGGACCGGCGGAACATCGTGCTCACCATGGCCCTGGCCGGCGCTTTGGCCGCGGCGGGCGGCGCGCTGTATTATCTGTCCGGCAATACGGAATTCTTCTGGAATACCTATCAGTCCCTGCCCTCGGAAGGGTTCAACGGCATTCCCGTGGCGCTGCTGGCCATCAACAATCCTTTGGGCGTGATCTTCTCGGCGGTCTTTATGTCCATGCTGCAGATTTGCGGCCAGAAGCTGACGGAGCTGACGGCGTACAACGAATATATCACCAACGTGATCATTGCCGTGATCGTGTATCTGTCCGCGTTCATGCTGGTGATCAAAACCTGGATCGGGAAGCTGCGCAGCAGAAAGGCGGTGAACAAGTAATGCCGTTTCTGATTCGTCAAACCCTTATCTACGCGGTGCCGCTGATGCTGGTCGCCCTGGCGGGCGTGTACGCGGAACGCAGCGGCATCATCAACCTGGCTTTGGAAGGCATTATGATTTTCGGCGCGTTCATGGGCGTGCTGTGCGTGCGCTTTGTGCAGCAATGGGGCTGGTTTCAGGCAGCTTATGATGCCAAGGATGTTTTGGCGCTGCAGGGATTCTGCTTC
>CACWWM010000472.1 GCA_902764565.1 uncultured Eubacteriales bacterium | reverse complement strand
TCCGGGGGCAGGGCGCGGATCACGCCGGTATCGCACAGCACCAGTTCGGGCTGGTGAAAGGCCCCGGCCATGTTTTTGCCCGCCCTGAGATCCACCGCCGTTTTGCCGCCCACGGAAGAATCCACCGCGGCCAACAAGGTCGTCGGGATCTGCACGAACCGCATGCCCCGGTTATAGACCGCCGCCGCGAAGCCCGCCAGATCGCCGGGCACGCCGCCGCCCAGGGCCACCACCAAATCGGAGCGGGACAGCTCGATGCTGCCCAGCCATTCCAGGGCGTCGCTCAGGGTGCCCATGGTTTTGTGCTGTTCCCCGTGGGGAAAGGCCCAAACGTCCGCCTGGAAGCCCACTTTTTGCAGGCTTTCCACCACCGTTTCCCCGTACAGGATGCGCACGGTGTCGTCGGTGATCACGGCGGCGCGGCAGGGGCGCACAGCCTTTGCAATTTCCTCCCCGGCAATCTTCAGCAGCCCCGGCCCGATCAGCACGTCGTAGGGCTTTTCGGTTTCAATCCGCACCCGTTCCATGGTCAATCCTCCAGCGCTTCCTTGATTTCCCGGCCTTCCCGCAGCAGGCTCTTGAGCTTTTCTTCATCCCGATCCCTGAGGGCGTCCCGGTACTCGGTCAGCCGGTCGATCAGGTTTTGGGTTTCCCCAAGCAGCAGATCGTCGTTTTCCAGAAACAGCTCCGTCCACATGGTTTCGTTAAGCCTTGCCACCCGGGTCATATCCCGGAAGCTCCCTGCGGAAAAGCCCTTATGCTTGGGGGCCAGGGGCGTTTTCACATAGGCGCTGCTGACCACGTGGGCCAGCTGGGAGGTAAAGGCGATCATTTCGTCGTGCTCCAGGGGCGTGGTGAAACGCACCCGGCCAAAGCCGACGGAAAGAAAGATTTCCTTGGCCCGGCGGATTGTTTCCACGTCCGTGCCGGGGGCGGGAGCTAAGATCATCGAAGCGTTTTCAAACAGATCGTCCTGGGCGAAGGAAAAGCCGCTGCGCTCCCGGCCCGCCATGGGATGGCCCCCCATGAAGCGATCAGCGTCACGTCGCATTCTCCCAGGTTCTCTTCCGTAAGCTGTTCGTCGATGGCGTTCACCATCCGGGCCTGCAAAAGCGCCGTTTCGTTGATATCCGCGCCGTACACCGTATGATCGGAATGAAATTTGATGCTCCGGGCTAAGCTGCCGCCGATGAGCCCCAGGCCCACAATACCGAAAATCATAAAGCTACCCCTTCCTTTTCCCATTCGTCCCGCAGGGCGGCGTGCCATACCTCGTCGCAAAGGCCCTGGTTGTTTTTGCCCGCCTGCCGGAGCACGCCTTCCGGCTTCATCCCGGCTTTTTCCATGACCCGGCCGGATTTTGGATTGTTCGCATCATGGCAGGCGGCCACGCGGTTCAGCCCCACCGTACCAAACAGATAGGCCATGACCGCCTTCAAGGCTTCCGGCATGAGGCCCTTGCCCCAATAAGCCCGGCCCATGCAGTAGCCCATATCCGCCGCGGCGGTATCCTCCCGCAGCTTCACCACGGCGATATTGCCGATCACCTGCCCGTTTTCCCTGGATTCCATGGCCCAGTTGAAATATCCGCCGTCCCCGTACTGGGGAACCCAGTCGCTCAAAACCATTCTGGAAATATCCACGCTCCTGTGGGTGGGCCAGGTCAGGAATTTCGTCACTTCCGGGTCGGAGGCCCAATTGCGGTACATATCTTCCGCGTCCGCCGGCACGAAGGGCCGCAGGATCAGCCGCTCCGTTTCCAGCCTTTGGGTGCCTGTTTTGTTCATACATCCATCTCCATATACCGCCGATAGGTGGAAAAGCCCAGGGCTTCATAGCAAGCCAGCGCGCCCTGATTGAATTCCCACATGTTCAGCTCGATTTTGGCAAAGCCCTTTTCTTTGGCGTAGGATTTGATAAAATCCACCATTTCCCGGGCCACGCCCTGGCGGCGGTAGGCTTCGTCCACGCAGAATTCGTCGATGTCCAGAAAGTCCCGGACGTGCATAAAGGGGTTTTCGGGCTTGACAATGTGGTTCAGCACCGCGAAGCCGCATACCGCGCCGTCCCGTTCGTCCACCACGATTTCCTGCTTCGGGTCGTTCCAAATCGTATACAAATAATCCCGAAGCTCCGCCGAAAAGCCGGGCTTGAAAATATCCGGCCTGCCGGTAACGTGCAGTTCGTTCACCTGCTTCCTCAGAACGTTTATCCGGGGAAGCTCTTCTTCCTTCGCAAAACGCGCGGGCATGGTTTCACCCCCATCCTGACACAGACATCCGATAATCGTTACAGG
>CACWWM010000471.1 GCA_902764565.1 uncultured Eubacteriales bacterium | reverse complement strand
GAATGTCCGCTTCGTCGGCCATCAGGGTGGAGGCCTTCGCGTCCTTGAACACCACGGTGTTCAGGTAGTCCTCCAGGGGCTGGCCGTCCTTCTTCCACATCATATAGCCCGCCAGCAGCGCCATGCCGTAGGGGCCGCCCTCTCCGGCGGTCTCCATGACGGAAACGGGGCTGCCCACGGCGGCGGACAGCATGCGCTGGCCCACGCCGGGGGTCTTGAAATAGCCGCCGTGGCCGTACAGCTTGTCGATGGGCACGTTTTCTTCCTTCGTCAGAATGTCCAGGCCGATTTTCAGGGTGGCCAGGGCGGACAGCAAATGGGTGCGCATGAAGTTGGCCAGTGTCATTTTGGCGTTTTCCATCCGGGCGAATACGGGACGGCCTGCGTCCAGATCGGTCACGCCCTCGCCGGAGAAGTAGTTGAAGCTGAGCAGTCCGCCGCAGTCCTTGTCGCCCTCCAGGGCTTTCTGGAACAGCTTCACGTACAGATCGCCCTTGTTCACTTCCGCGCCGATCAGTCCGGCAAATTCAGCGAACAGGTTCACCCAGGCGTTGATATCGCTGGTGCAGTTATTGCAGTGCACCATGGCCACGGGCAGGCCGGAGGGCGTGGTGACCATATCGATTTCCCGGTGCACGCCCAGGGCGTGATCCACCACGATCATGGCAAAGTCGCTGGTGCCCGCGCTTACGTTGCCCGTGCGCACGGCCACGGAATTGGTGGCGGTCATGCCGGTGCCCGCGTCGCCCTCAGGCGGGCAGAAGGGGATACCGGGCTTCAAATCGCCCGCCGGGTCAAGGAGCTTCGCGCCGTCTTCGGTAAGGCACCCCGCGTTTTTGCCCGCCATAAGCAGCGCGGGCAGCACGTCCCGGATCTTCCATGGGAAGCCCTTGGGAGCGATCAGGGCGTCGAATTTATCCAGCATGGCGGCGTCGTATACCGGCTGCTTCGCGTCGATGGGGAACACGCCGCTGGCTTCGCCGATGCCCAGCACGTTTTTGCTGGTGAGCCGCAGATGAATGTAGCCCGCCAGGGTCGTCAGGGTGCACAGCCTGGGCAGGTGCTCTTCCCCGTTCAGGATGGCCTGATACAGGTGGGCGATGCTCCAGCGCTGGGGGATGTTGAAATTGAATTGCTCCGTCAGCTCGGCGGCAGCGGGGCCGGTGATGGTATTGCGCCAGGTGCGGAATTCCGCAGATAGCCGTGCATCATGCCGGAAATGCCCATGGCCCCTACTTCCGTCAGGGTGACGCCGAACTTTTCCTTTACGTCTTTTTTCAGATCGGCGAAGCAGCTTTGCAGGCCGCCGATAATGGCGTCCATGGAATACGTCCAAACGCCGTTCACGTACTGGTTTTCCCATTCGTGGCTGCCCTGGGCGATGGGCTTGTTTTCCTTGTCGATCAGTACCGCCTTGATGCGGGTGGAGCCGAATTCCAGGCCGAGGGCCGTTTGCTTGAAGTCCATTTTTATCCTTCCTCTCATTGATGATCGCTGCTGTAACAGAAGCTCGATTTTTACATCTATATTTTCATTTGCTGAGCAGGCAAATTGGGATTTAATAAAGGGGCGTGTTGGGGGCTCTCCGCCCCCAAACCCCTGACCAAAGGTCTTCGACCTCTGGACACCAATAGGCGAAAAACTTGGTTGGAAAAACGGACAACTTCCGTCTGCTGCGCTGGGATTTACGAAAGTTTGAAGCGTCTGGCCCACAGAAAGCCTGGAAAATCCTTAGGGGGAAAGCTCGCTTTCCCCTAAGGGATTATTCCCCGGCTTTCCCCGGATGCCTTGCATCCGGGTTGGCGGCTATCAGCCGCCGGGCCAGAAGCACAAAGCCGTCAAGCCGGGCCGTTTTTCCCAAGCAGCAGTGGGAAGCTGTTTGCTTGCGGCGGTAAGCTTATTCCGCAAGTGTGGGGTCCAGGGGATTCAATCCCCTGGTGGGGTGCGGGGCAAAGCCCCGCTGGGTTCTCCCTGACAAATTCCAATTTTCCAAAAACCCGTCATACTGGGGTCTCGTTGGACAAAACAGGTTATTTCGCCAGCCGGATCACGTTCCAGCTTGCGGCAGGCAGGATGATCTTCCCGTCCTTCAAATCGATTTTCACGTCCACGGGCTTTACCCGATCGGGGTCGGCTTCGGTGTTCACGGCCTTCATATCGTCATGGTGCAGCACGGAATGGGAAGCGGTCTTAAAATCCCCGAAGGAGCGCAGGTCGGCCGTCAGTTCCGCCGCTTCTTCCAAATCCCGGTTCACGGCGAAAATAGTCACGCTGCCGTCTTCCGCAAGCACGGCGGCGGCGTCCACGAAGGGCACGTCGGTATAGTGCCTGGTATCGGTCTTTTCGCTTTCCAGGATGGGCAGCAGGCTCTTGCCCCGGCCCAGGGCGCTGGCCTGCAAGAGGGGCCAGTAAATGGTCTGGGCCCAGGCCCCGCCGCCTTTGCGGGTCATGATGGGAGCGA
>CACWWM010000470.1 GCA_902764565.1 uncultured Eubacteriales bacterium | reverse complement strand
ACCAGGAAGTTATGGGAAGCATACAGGCTTTCCGTGTTTTCCGTATGGCTGGGGATATCGCTGTTCCAGGAACGGAAACGGAAGCCGCGCTTGTTGACGCCCCGGACGGATTCGCCCAGGCCGAACAGGATATCTTCCGGGGACAGGGACAGCGTAAAGGAAACGCGTTCATTCTCCCGGAGGGTGGTGAAATAAGGCACATCCCCTTTTTCCGCGGGCAGTGCGCAGACGACGGCGTCTGTGGGAAGGGGAGTACCGAATGAGTATCTGCGGATCATGGTCATTCCTCACTTGCTGGATGGATTACGAATTGATTGTATCATGCAGCCGGGCCTTTGAAAAGGAAAAAAGGAGGGCCGGCCATCAGGGCCGGCCCGGATCCCGGCTTACCGCCGGGCGGGTGTTTTTCTTTTCAGGATTTCGCTGATGACCACGCCGCGAACAATGTCGCTGCCGGTCCATCCGAAGGGAAGCGCAGGCACCTCCGAAACGGGCTGGACTGCGGGCGCGGCTTCCGCCGCGTTCAGGCGTTCCAGGTCCTCGTTATGGCAGGGATCAAAGCCCTCTCCGGTTTCAGCGTTCAGGCTGCCCTGGTAGATGGAGTCATCATGCGGGGTAATGTATACGGTCGGCCGCAGCCGCGGGGAAGGTTCCGAAAAGGTTTCGGGCTGGCTTTCCAGTCCGGCGGAACCCGAAACCGGGGCGCTGCCCGTCCGGGCGTCCGGCGTGGACCGGACACTGCGGGACAGCCTCGCCGCGGTTTTCTGCTCCTTGGCCTTTTTGGCCACGGCAGCCGGAAGACCGACGAACACCCAGATGAGAATGACAATCAGAAGCGGGCCGAATTCATCCATTCAGCATCCCCCTTTCCGCGTTTTTCCGCACATTATTTCTTTGTGTGGGGCGCGGCTTCGGACTGCTGCGGAGTGCTTGCCTTGGCGATGGATTCACGCATTTCCGTATCGGCAATGGTATTCTTCATCTGGTAGTAGTCGAGCACACCCATCTTGCCGTCCCGCAGGGCAGATGCCATGGCGCGCGGCACTTCGGCTTCGGCCTCGACCACCTTGGCGCGCATTTCCTGGACGGAAGCTTTCATTTCCTGCTCGCGGGCATAGGCGGTTCCGGCATCCAGGCCCTTATCCAGCACGGTACGGCTGATCAGGTCCGGATTCTCCAGCACCTGCTTATGGGTTTCGGCGGAACCGACGGTGGTCACGATGCCTTCGCCGACACGGGCGATTACGGTTTCCTCACCGGCACCGCCGACCAGGCGTTCGATGTTGGTGCGCACGGTCACCCGGGCCTTGGCCCGCAGCTCGATACCGTCCTTCGCGATGGCGGCGACCACGGGGGTTTCAATGACCTTGGGGGTAACGCTCATCTGGACGGCCTGGAACACGTCACGGCCGGCCAGGTCGATGGCGCATGCTTTTTCAAAGGGCATCTGGATATTGGCGCGCTGGGCGGCGATCAGGGCGTTGATGACGCGGTCCACATTACCGCCGGCCAGGTAATGGGTTTCCAGCTGGCTGACGGTCAGGTTCAGGCCGGCCTTATTGGCCTTGATCAGGGGATAAATCAGCTTCGCGGGCTGGATGCGGTTCAGGCCGGCCTTATTGGCCTTGATCAGGGGATAAATCAGCTTCGCGGGCTGGATGCGGCGGATCCGCATGCCGACCAGGGAGCCGATGGATACGTGTACGCCGCTGGCCAGGGCGGAAATCCACAGGCCCATGGGAACAAAGTGCAGGAAGATGGCCAGGACAACCAGGACAATCACAACGATAACCGCGATAATAACAGGATCCATTTTTCATTCCTCCTTCAGATATTCAGGGTACCAGCCGGTTTACTTCCGGCAGACGACCAGGTGATCTCCTTCCACGCCGGTGACCAGGACGGAAGCTCCCCTTTCCAGGAAGTCCCCGGTGGTGGCCGCGTTGAGCCGTTCGCCGTCGATTTCAATGAAACCGGCCGGCCGGAGAGGCGTTGCCACCGTGCCCTCGCGGGAAATCCACGCGGCCAGGGCGGCTGTATCCGAAACGGGTTGGGCGGATTCTTCGTTTTTCAGAATCAGCGGGCTTTTGCTCAGCCGCCCCTTCATCGCGCTCCGGTAAGACAGGAG
>CACWWM010000469.1 GCA_902764565.1 uncultured Eubacteriales bacterium | reverse complement strand
ACCAGCTCCAGGGACACACAGGCGGAAAAAACCTCTTTGCCGATTTCCTTCACCGTCAGGGGCAGGGCGATGGATTGCAGCCGGACACAGCCGGAAAAGCCGTAATCGCCGATGGATTGTAAGCCGATGGGCAGGGAAACGGTTTGCAGATATTCATTGTGGATGCCTTCGATGCGCTCCACCCCGGCGGGCACGTCGTAATGGGTATCCGTCCGCCTGTCCGGATAAGCCAGCAGCGTTTTCCCGTCCTTGGTAAACAGCACCCCGTCCACGGTTTTGTACAGGGGATGATCCTCCGGCGCTTCATAGGCCCTGACCGTACAATTGTCCATGCTGTCCAGAATATCCCCGATGGGCAGGGTGGATTCGATGCGCAGCACATCAAAGTCGCAGGCATAGAAGGCAATGAATTCCAGCACTTCCAGTTGGGCGGGCAGGGTAAAGTCATCGAAATCATAAAAGCAGAATGATTCCATACCCAGATACCGCAGGGTGGAGGGGAAGGAAACCCGGTGAAAAGCACCGCCGACTTCATCCCGGACAAAGCGCGGGCCATCCTCGAACTTCGGCTCGATCTCGATGTCTTTCTCCAGTTCGTCATCCCAGTAGCTGGTTCTGGCCTCCCCCAAGGCCGTGACGCCCTCGAAGATGATCAGCGTATCGTCCTGTACGTCGCAGAACTCGAAATACCCGTATTCCTCCCAATCCGCCCGCCAGTCCCAATCGTCCGCATCGTCCACGTCCTCCCCCAGCGCACCCTCCCCCAGCGCACACAAGGGAAGCATGAGCAGGACAAGCAGCAGAAGCAGCGTTCGTTTCACCCTGATCCCTCCTTTGAAGCCTTTCATCCATTTGAACGTTTTTCAGGATGGTTTTGTTCCGCAGAACATGAAAATTTTTCAAGCGTGAAAAACGAAAAACCACAGGGAACTGATTCCCCGTGGCGGTTTTACATGGTTACGCCTGCAATACCAGCTCCACCGGGCAATGGTCGGAGCCGAAAATTTCCGGATGTCGGAGCCGAAAATTTCCGGATGGATGCACGCGGAAACCAGGCGCGGCGTCAGGGCCTGGGACACGATGAAGTAATCGATGCGCCAGCCCGCGTTGTTCTCCCGGGCGTGGAAGCGATAGCTCCACCAGCTGTAAGCGCCGGTCACGTCCGGGTGGAAATAGCGGAAGGTGTCCACGAAGCCGCTGCCCAGCAGGGCGGTCATTTTGTCCCGTTCCTCCTGGGTGAACCCCGCGTTACGGATATTGGCCTTGGGGTTCTTGATGTCGATTTCCGTGTGCGCCACGTTCAGATCGCCGCAGAACACCACGGGCTTTTCCTGTTCCAGCCCTTTCAGATACGCCAGGAAATCGTCCTCCCACTGCATGCGGTAGGGCAGGCGCGCCAGGCCGTCCTGGGAATTGGGGGTGTACACGGTGATGAAAAAGAAGTCCGGGAATTCCAGGGTGATCACCCGGCCCTCGTGGTCGTGCGCCTCGATGCCGATGCCGTACCGGACGGACAGCGGCTCCTGCTTCGTGAACACCGCCGTGCCGGAATAGCCCTTCTTTTCCGCGTAATTCCAGTACTGATGATAGCCCGGCAGCTCCATTTCGATCTGCCCCGCCTGCAGCTTGGTTTCCTGCAGGCAGAAAATATCCGCGTCCAGGGCCTTGAACGTATCCTGAAAGCCCTTGCCCATGACGGCCCGCAGGCCGTTCACATTCCATGAAATCAGCTTCATGCCCAGCACTCCTTTGTATTCAGGTCTTTCTGGGGAAACCGCTCTTTGGTGCCCAAAGAGCGGTTTCCCCAGGCCCCTTCCGAGAAAGGCGGCAAATCATATCCTTAAAGGACTTTTCGCCGTAAAACAGCAATGTTTTTTCGTTTGGCCTTTGGTGGTCAGCGCCAAATTTCACTGTCCATCTCCGGGGCGGCTTTTCGCAGGGCTTTTTTGGGGTTTACCTGCACGGGATGGCCGCACAGCAGCAGCATGGGCAGGTCGCTTTTGCTGTCGCCGTAGGCAAAGGAGGCGGCAAAGTCCGCTTCCAGGCCCTGCCGCCGCAGCCAATCCCGGATGCGGCGGGGCTTTTCCTCGCCCCGGCAGTTTTCGCCCACGGTGCCGTCGGGGTTCAGGGGTGTGGCAAGCAGGGCGGAAAAGCCCAGCGCCTCCGCCGCAAAACGCATATAGTTTTCCGTGGAGGCGGTCACCAGCACGGTGGCCCGGCCCGCCTGCCGGTGAAGGTCAAGGCAGGATTTCCCCCGGGGATAGATCCGGGGCAGCAGGCAGGCAGTCCCGCACAAAGTCCCGATCCAGGGCTTCCCGATCCGACGGGCTCAGCTTCATGCGAAAGCGCAGGGCGGCGTTTTTGCTGTCCGCCGCGTTTTTTACGCCCAGCACGAAGCCCGCCGCCGCCAGCATGACCCGCGCATATTCCTTCCGGGGCATGAATCCCCGTTTCCGGGCATAGCGCACAAAGGCGACGATGCTGTCCCCCGAAATCAGGGTGCCGTCAAAGTCAAAAAAGGCAAATGCTTTCTTCTCCATACTTGCTCATTGTAAAATATTGAATACCCCCTTATAGCTTTCTCGGAAAGGGGGTTTGGGGGGAAACCGCTCTTTGGCTGCAAAGAGCGGTTTCCCCCCAAAGAAAATCATTTACTTCGCCATGGCCTGAGTGATTTCCCAGCCCC
>CACWWM010000468.1 GCA_902764565.1 uncultured Eubacteriales bacterium | reverse complement strand
GGGTATCATCGCGGCGCAGGCCATCGGCGAGCCCGGCACCCAGCTGACCATGCGTACCTTCCATACCGGCGGTATCGCCAGCACGGCGGATATCACCCAGGGTCTTCCCCGCGTGGAAGAGCTGTTTGAGGCCCGCAAGCCCAAGCATGACGCCACCCTGGCCGAGATCAGCGGCAAGGTGACCCTGACCGAAAACAAGAAGAAGCGCGAAGTCATCATCACCAGCTCCGATGATCCCAACGAGAAGAAGGTCTATCCCATCCATTACGGCGTCCACCTCAAGGTGAACGACGGCGATATGGTCAAGGCCGGCGACGAGCTGACCGAAGGTTCCATCAATCCCCACGATCTGCTGCGTATCCTGGGCGTCAAGGCTGTGCAGGAGTATCTGCTCAAGGAAGTTTTGAGCGTGTACCACAGCCAGGGCGGCGTTTCCATCAGCGATAAGCACATCGAGATCATCGTACGCCAGATGCTGCGCAAGGTGCGCGTGGTGGACAACGGCGATACCGATCTGCTCCCCGGCAGCTTTGTGGATATCTTCCGCTTCGAGGAAGCCAACGAAAAGACCATCATGGCCGGCGGCCGTCCTGCCTATTCCAGCCGCGTGCTGCTGGGCATCACCAAGGCCTCCCTGGCCACCGAAAGCTTCCTGTCCGCCGCTTCCTTCCAGGAGACCACCCGCGTGCTGACCGAAGCCGCCATCAAGGGCAAGATCGATCCGCTGCTGGGCCTCAAGGAGAACGTCATCATCGGCAAGCAGATCCCCGCCGGTACGGGCCTGCGCCGCTACAAGAACATCGAATTGCAGGAAACCTATTGATTGGATGAAGTTTCCCGCATGAACAGCACCCCCTTTTCGCATCCTATTTTGGGTGTGAAAAGGGGGTTTTGTATTGATGATCATCCTGTTTTTGATCCAGATGGCAGTCACCATTGTGACGGGGATCTACTTTTATACGCAGCTTCGTAAAGAAAAACATGCGCAGCCCGCCGCGCGGCATGAAGGCGCCAGGGAAATGGACAAGCTGAGGCAGATGCGGGCGATCCGCTTGTCTGAACCGTTAAGCGAGCATGTGCGTCCCCAGACCTTCGATGATATCATCGGCCAGCGGGAGGGGATTAAGGCCCTGACGGCCATCCTGTGCGGCAGCAATCCCCAGCATGTGATTATCTACGGCCCGCCAGGCATCGGAAAAACCTGCGCCGCGCGGCTGGTGCTGGAAGCCGCCAAGGCAGCGTGCACGATCCCATCTATCAGGGGGCGGGCAGCCTGGGCGTGCAGGGCATCCCGCAGCCCAAGCCGGGGGCTGTTACTAAGGCCCATGGCGGCGTGCTTTTTCTGGATGAAATCGGTGAACTGCATCCGATCCAGATGAACAAACTGCTGAAAGTACTGGAAGATCGCCGCGTTTCTTTTGATTCGGCTTATTATAATCCGGATGATACCGCTGTTCCCCGCTATATTCACGAGGTATTCCGTCATGGAATGCCCGCTGATTTTCGGCTGATCGGGGCCACCACCCGCAGCCCGGAAGAATTGCCTCCCGCCCTGCGCAGCCGGTGTATGGAGGTTTTTTTCCGTCCCCTGGATGTGACGGAGGTCAGCATGATCGCCGCAGGAGCCGCCAATCGGGCGGGTTATCATATGACGCCTGCCGTAGCAAGGCTTTGCGGGCAATATGCCGCTTGTGGCCGGGATGCCGTCAACATGGTGCAGATGGCCGCAGGCCTGGCACAGATGGAAGAAAGAAAGGAAATCGTGCGGGAGGATATGGATTTTGTCATCCGGTCGGGGCATTATCCCGCACGGCCGGAACAGCTTGCGCCCCAGGAAAACAGGATTGGCGCTGTTCATGGGCTGGGAATCTATGGCGCGCATCAGGGAGCCGTTCTGGAAATCGAAGCTGTCGTTGTACCGGGCAGCGGCCAGCTGCTTGTAAACGGCATTGTGGAGGAAGAGGAAATGGGCACAGCCGCACATATGCTGCGCAGGCGCTCCATGGCGAGGGCCTCCGCGGAAAACGTGGCTGCCGCCTTGCGTGTGCTGGGGTATATGCGGAAAAATGTGGATGTGCATATCAATTTTCCCGGCGGCGCGCCGGTGGATGGCCCCAGCGCGGGGGCTGCCATGGCGGTGGCTGCCGTCAGCGC
>CACWWM010000467.1:638-2949 GCA_902764565.1 uncultured Eubacteriales bacterium | reverse complement strand
TATATCGTGATTCGCAGTTTATCCTGCAAGTTACTTGCAAAAGTGACAGACAAATCATAACTCCACCCTCCACCCTCCAAACTCCACACTCACTTAAAGTGCCTTCAAATAACCAAACAGGAGGTTCCCATGGCTTTTCTTACCTGCTGCCTGTACAGCCACACGCTGTACAGCAACATCACCGTCAACGTATGCCTGCCCACCCCCTCCAGCGGGGATCAGGTGAATTTCGACACGCTGAAACGGGATTACGGCTATGAACAGGGTCTGCCGGTGGTGTACCTGCTCCACGGCATGTACGGCGACGCCAATTCCTGGACGCGCTTTTCCAGCATCGACCGCTATGCCCAGGACCGGAAAATCGCCGTAGTCACCTGCTCCGCAGGCAACAGCTTCTATCAGGATATGCCCGGCGGTCTGCAATGGGCCACTTTCTTCACGAAGGAACACCTTTATCGCGGGCTTTTCCATGGGCGGCTACGGGGCCTGGCATTTGGCCTTCACCGCTCCTGAGCGCTACGCCAAAGCGGCCAGCATGTCCGGCGCGGTGGACATTGAAGCGATCTATAAAACCTTCAAGGACACCACGATTTCCAATCCCTTCAACTGGAAAGCCATGTTCGGCGACCCCGAAGCCCTGGCAGGCAGCGGCAGCGATCTGTTCGCCCAGTACCGGGCCTGCGCCGCCAAGGGCTGCGTGCCCAAGCTCTACCAGGCCTGCGGCACCGAAGATTTCCTGTACCAGCTGAACCTCTCCGCCCGGGATCGCATGCTGGCCCTGGGCGCTGATCTCACCTACGCCGAAGGCCCCGGCGGCCACGACTGGACCTTCTGGGACGCTCACATTCAAAAGGTGCTGAATTGGCTGCTTCAGGACCGGCAAAAAGCCGACAGCACCGTGATGATGGGGTAGAGTACGGGACAGGGGGCTTCTTCAGCCCCCTAAACCCCCGAACCAAGGGCCTTCGGCCCCTGGACCCCACTACAAAAACAGCGCAATTTGCATCGTTTGCAGATTGCGCTGTTTTGTTGCAGTAGTTTTCTTTATTTGCTGGCTTGTTCCAGCCTCACATGCGCGTCGATATTGTTCACGCCGATGATGAGCTGTTTCCCGTCCCTCTCCTCCACCAGGGCGGCCTTGACGTTCACATACTGGGGCTTGCCGTCGATCATCAGCCGGTAGCGGAGCACGTACAGCCCGCAGCGCTGGATTTCCGCCATCACGTTTTCCTTGGTGAACTGGGCCTCGAACATGGCCTGATCGTCCTTGAAAACGACCTGCGGGACCACTTTCCGGGTCTCTTCAAAGAAGTTTTTGCCTTCCTTGGTAAGGCCCAGGCCCTCATAGTCCCGGGTGGCGCTGTATTCCAAATAATGATCCGTTTCGGGGTCCACGGCATAAATGCAGATATAGCCGCCGGACAGGGCCGCGATCCGGGAGAAGGTGATCCTTTCGGCCACGATGCGCTCCATGGCTTCCTTTTCCCGCATCTGCACGTCCACGTTGCTTACGCCGATGATGATGTGCTTGCTGTCCTGCTTCATGCGCACAGCTTTCATGCTCACATAGGTGGGCTTGCCGTCAATAAACTGGCGATAGTTGATGGTGAAGGTTCCCTGGGTGTCCAGGGCCTGGATGATCTTTTCCCTGGTAAAGCTGCTGATGAAGTATTCCAGGTCTTCCTTGCACAGCACGGTCATGGCGTCCCGGCGGCTGGCTTCAAAGAAATGATCGCCGTGCCGTTCCGCCGCCAAGTCTTCCCTTTGGGCGTCGGAGGTGTACTCGGTAAATTCTTCCGTTTCCAGATTCGTCTTCCCTTTGGGCGTCGGAGGTGTACTCGGTAAATTCTTCCGTTTCCAGATTCACATAATACAGATACACATAATCCGAAGACAGGGCCCGGGCGATGTTTGCGTAGGACGCGCCCGCGTTCTGATCCTCCTCAATCACCGCCAGCACAGCCACGGCAATGGCCGCCGTGCCGGTGACGGGGTTCACGGCCACCCGGCGCACGAAGGAGTGCACCGTTCTGTTTTCCGCCACTTTTTCATCCACGATGATGCGGTTGCCTTCCCGGCTGCAGCGCATCACGGCGTTCAAAAAGGCAGTGCCGGGCGCGTTGGGCAGCATGGCATGATCCATGGCCTTGCCGATGTACAGTTTGCCGAAAGACCGCAGCATAAAATCACGGTAGGCCTTATTGCAGCGCACATATTTTGTCCGGGTGCCTTTTACTTCCAGGACGGCAACGGGAAGGGTATCGAAATAGCGGCCCAGGGCCACGTCGCCGCCCTCGGAAAGAACGGCCAT
>CACWWM010000467.1:0-625 GCA_902764565.1 uncultured Eubacteriales bacterium | reverse complement strand
TCTTTCTTTTCCACGCCCTCGCAGATGGTTTCCACGCCCAGGCCCATGCACATTTTCACCAGCTCGGTCAGGATAACGCGGTTTTCTTCGCCGCTGCCGAACTGCTGCATGAAGCGCATATCGAATTTGATCAGGTCGAAATGGATATTCTGCAGCATATCCAGGGAGGAATAGCCGCTGCCGAAATCGTCCATCCACACCTTAAAGCCCAGCTCCTGGAAGCGGGTGATCTGCTTTTTGATAAACTCGAAATCGCTGCCCACGACGCTTTCTGTGATTTCGATGGTCAGCTGGGATCGGCTGACGCCCGCTTCATCCACCCGGCGGCGGATTTCCTCCACGATATCGCAGCTTTCAAAGTCCGCCCGGGACAGGTTCAGGGACGTGGGCACCACATACAGGCCCATCGCCTTCTGCCGCTTCATCTTTTTCAGGATCTCGTCCAGCACGTACAGATCCAGCTTAT
Source organism: uncultured Eubacteriales bacterium (assembly GCA_902764565.1). GTDB lineage: Bacteria > Bacillota > Clostridia > Christensenellales > Aristaeellaceae > RUG563. The sequence continues at coordinate 159 of CACWWM010000467.1, read as the reverse complement.
AAATCAGCTTGGCTTCCTCCAGCACTGGAATGAATTCGGCGGGAGACAGGAAGCCCTTCACCGGATCGATCCAGCGGGAAAGCGCTTCTTCGTCGCACACCCTGCCGTTGGCTGCGCGGACGATGGGCTGATAGTACACCTTGATCCAGCCCTCGGAAA
>CACWWM010000466.1:711-2138 GCA_902764565.1 uncultured Eubacteriales bacterium | reverse complement strand
ATCGTCATCGGCTGTCAAACCTTCCTTTCTCCTTGCGTCCATGAGGACGGCACCTTCGCCCCGTGCCATTGGTCGGGACAGGCGCTGCTGGGGCTGGGCTGCGCCTTAGCGGTGATCGCAGTGCTTGCGCTCTGCGTCAGCCGTGCGCGGTTCGGTGCGTATCTGAGCGCACTCCCTGTTTGCGTCCTGGGCATCCTGACGCCTGGCACCTTGATCGATCTTTGCCACATGAGCACCATGCGCTGCCGGATGGTGATGCAGCCCGCCATGATCATCCTGTTTTCCGCGGCGCTTTTGTGCGCTTTGACCGGCGCGATTCTAAGCGCGAGAAAGTAAAAACGACGATGAGAAGTTTTTCCCTGACCATCAAAAACCTGGTTCACAAGCCCGGACGCACCACGGTTTTGACGCTGCTTACCGCTTTTCTGGCCCTGGCCGTATTCGGCGGATCTGTGGTCGTTTTATCCCTTCGCAGCGGCCTGAACAGTCTGGAAGCGCGTCTGGGCGCGGACATCATTCTGGTGCCCTCCGAAGCCCAAAGCAAGGTGAGCTTCCAGAACATGTTCCTGCAAGGCACCACAGGCGCGTTTTATATGGACGCCTCCGCCCTGGACAAAGCCCTGGAGGTGGAGGGCGTGGAAAAAGCCGCGCCCCAGACCTTCCTGGCCTCCCTGAAAGCGGACTGCTGCTCCATCAAAATCCAGGTGATCGGCATTGACCCCGAGCGGGACTTCACCGTGCAGCCCTGGATTGCCCGTAGTCTGACCCGCGGATTGGGCGACATGGACGTGGCCGTAGGCTGCAAGGTGGAAGCGGGCGTGGGCGAAATCATCCGTATTTATGATCAGCGATGCAAGGTGGTGGCCCGGTTGGAGGCCACCGGAACCGGTCTGGATACGGCGGTGTATTGCAACATGGACACCATGAACGCTTTGCTCGCGGCCGCCGAGGATAAGGGCGTCAGTCATAAGATCGAAAGCGGCGATCAGCTGATTTCCGCAGTGTATGTGAAGGTGAAGGATGGATGCGATATTGATGCCGTCAACAGTCGATTGAACGGCCATATCCGCAAGGTCACCGCTGTGCGCACCCGCAGCATGCTGACCGGCGTATCCGACAGCCTGGCAGCCGTCAGCCGCACGGTCACGATCCTGATCGCGGCGGTATGGGCGCTGGCGTTTATGATCCTGCTGTTGGCTTTTGTGCTGATTATTCGGGAGCGCGCGCGGGAATTTGCCGTGCTGCGGCTGGTAGGCGCGTCCAGAGGAATGCTTTCGCGCATGGTGCTGCTGGAATCCGCTCTGTGCGGGCTGCTGGGCGGTCTGCTTGGCGTTGGGCTGGCGGCGCTGCTGCTGTTTCCCTTCTCTGGGCTTATTGAAAGCGCCTTAAACCTGCCCTATCTCATACCGGATACGGGAAAAACCCTG
>CACWWM010000466.1:0-663 GCA_902764565.1 uncultured Eubacteriales bacterium | reverse complement strand
CCCTGCTGCTGGCAGCCGGCACCGTTCTTCTGTCCGTGACCGTGGCCGCGCTGTCCAGTGTGATGGCCGCGTACCGCTTAAGCCGCATCGATCCCGGCGCAGCCTTGCGGGAGGGAAACTGATATGATCCTCAAAGCTGAAAACATCTCCAAGCGGTATTTTCGTAAAACAGGCGCCGCAAATTATTTTTATGCCGTGAATCCCGTGAACCTGGAAATAAAAAGCGGCGAAGCGGCCGTACTCATGGGCCGCAGCGGCAGCGGAAAAACCACGCTGCTGAACATACTCTCCGGGCTGCTGTCCCCTACCGAGGGCAAGGTATGGATGGACGGCATAGACCTGTACAGCCTGGATGACAAGGTTCTTTCCCGTCTAAGGAGCGAAAAAATCGGCGTGGTGCCCCAGGGCCGCAGCGCCATTGATACCCTTACCGTGCTGGAAAATATCCTGCTCCCGGCGGGGCTGTACGGCAAACCCCTTCCTGCTGAAGCCGCGCTGCAATGGATGGAAAGGCTGGGCATCTTGCAGCTCGGGGACGCCCGCCCCGCCGAACTTTCCGGGGGCGAATTGCGCCGCATGGCCATCGCCCGCGCCTTGGCGCAAAGCCCCGATATTCTTTTTGCAGACGAACCCACCGGCGATCTGGACGATGAAAACACGCGC
>CACWWM010000465.1:709-2171 GCA_902764565.1 uncultured Eubacteriales bacterium | reverse complement strand
CGCGTCCGTCAGCTTCATGAGATTGGGGCGGATCACCGTATAATGGCTTTGACTGCGGAACGCGCAGATGTCCTTGGCCGTTTCGGGGCCGTAAGCATCCGTCAGTCTTTCCGCCAACCACAGGGGTACGGAGTACATGATGGATAAATACCGGGGCCCTTCCTCGGGCGAAGGCCACTTGATTTCATCCTTGCCCCGCACAACAGACCGAAGTACGGCGTTGGTCAGGCCCGTCAGCCCCTCCAGGCCCGCGCCACGGGTCAGCTTCACCGCCTCGTCCACCACGGCGTTTTCCGGAATGCGGTCATGGAACAAAAGCTGGCATACGCTGATGCGCAGAATGTCCCGCACGGTGGCTTCCAGATTGTCCGCGTCTTTCAGGAAAAAGCTCAGCACATAATCGATGCGGATCAGGTTTTCGATGGCGGTATAGACGATGCTGGCGCAGAAGCGTTTGTCCAACTGGGACAGATTGGCTTTCTGCATCCGGTCATCCAGAGACAGGGAAGCGTAAGCGTCCTTGCGCACCACGTCCTGAAAAATTTCCAGCGCCACCTTGCGGCTCAAGCTACTGGGGGCGTTGGGATCATGGGCTGGCTTGGGAGCAGGCTTGCGGTCAAGGGGCCTTGGATTGGGGCTGCCATTCTGGGGACGGGAAAAACGCCCTTCCGGTTTCCCGGCGGGCTTGCCATAGGGCTTCCCTGCGGGCTTCTCGCCGGGCCTTCCAGCCTGCCCGTTCCTCGGAGAAAACGGTTTCTTTTCCCCCGGCCTGCCCGAAAAACGTCCATCTTTTCCGGCGTAGGGCTTTTTATCATCATGCATAATCGTTTCCTCCGTTTTGTGGTGTGCGTTTTATTGCTTTACCGACTGATGGGTTACCGGATGTCCCCGCAGATAATCCTTCGCGTTCATGCGCTTGCCGCCGGGGGCCTGCAATTCGATCACCCGCACGGCGTTTTGTCCGGCGGCGATCAGCAGACCCTGCTTCGCATCGGCGGCGATAATGCTTCCCGGCGCAAAGCCCGGATTCTCCGCTGTTTCCGCTTTCCAGACCTTCACCGTTTCATTGTCGCCCCAGATAAAGCTGGTTCCTGGCCAGGGGGTCAGGCCACGCACTAAATTCACGATCTTTACCGCGGGCAGCGTCCAGTCGATCTCCCCCATTTCCTTTTTCAGCATGGGGAAATAGGATGCTTCCGCTTCATTCTGCGGTATCCGGGGACAGTTTCCCGCCTCGATGCGGCGGATGGTTTCGATCAGCAGCTCTGCGCCGATGGGAGCCAGCCGGACGGTCAGCTCCTCCGCCGTTTCGCCGGGCAGAATGGACACCTCTTTTTTCAGCAGAATATCCCCGGTGTCCAGGCCCTTGTCCGTCATCATGGTGGTAACGCCGGTGACGGTCTCCCCTTCCATCACGGCCCAGTTGATGGGCGCGGAGCCCCGATATTTGGGCAGCAAAGAA
>CACWWM010000465.1:0-682 GCA_902764565.1 uncultured Eubacteriales bacterium | reverse complement strand
CGATATTTGGGCAGCAAAGAAGAATGGACGTTCACCGTGCCAATTTTGGGAATATCCAGCACTTCCTGAGACAGGATCTGCCCGAAAGCGGCGGTGACGCAAAGGTCAGGGGCCAGAGCGCGCAAATCATCCACCCCGTCCACCCGGATTTTCACCGGCTGGAACACGGGGATGCCGTATCCCTGGGCGCAGACCTTCACAGGGCTGGGCAACATTTTGTTGCCCCGTCCCTTGGGCTTGTCCGGCTGGGTGAACACGCCCGCTACCTCGTGGCCAGCTTCCACCAGCGCTTTCAGGGAGGGAACGCCGAAATCCGGTGTGCCTAAAAAGACGATGCGCATTTACTGCTTTTCCTCCTCGTCGTCCTTGATTTCGTATTCCTCCTTATCGGAATACAAAATGCCGTCCAGGTGATCCAGCTCATGGCAGAAGGCACGGGCAAGCAGCCCTTCACCGGTGATCTCAAAGAATTTTCCCTTCCTGTCCTGGGCGCGGACGGTCACTTTGTTGGGCCGTTTCACATACCCCCGGCGGCCCGGAGCGCTCAGGCATCCTTCGCTGCCCTCCTGCTCCCCCTCCTGGGCGATGATTTCAGGGTTGATCAGCTCGATCAGGCCGTTTTCGTCCCCCACGTCGATGACCACCACCCGGCGCAGGATGCCCACCTGGGGGGCGGCAAGGC
>CACWWM010000464.1 GCA_902764565.1 uncultured Eubacteriales bacterium | reverse complement strand
AGCATATTTTTTGTGAGATGCAAGCGTGAAAATCGAAGGTTTAGTGGCGCTAAATCGAGATTTTCACGCGCGGCAGATCGCAATAAAGATGCCGCCAGCTGCGCCGGCGAATTAATCAGAGGTTCCTTCATTTCCTTTTGCCGGAAAACGCAGCAGGGGCTGCGCAGAATTGCGGCAGCCCCCTGCCGGGGATCACTCGTTGTTCCATTTCAGCAAGCCCCAGCCCTGATCGGGCGAATAGGTGAACACGCTGTAAGCGCAGTTGTGGTGCTTGACGCGCGGATCGGGGATCCAGGCGGGAAACAGCACGGCAGACAGCAAGCCCTTCATGAGCCCTTCATGGGTGAAAACGGCCACCTGCTGGGCGTCCAGCCGGGAAACACGCTGCAAAAAGCTCTCTGCCCGGGCCCGCAGCGCCTCGCCGTTTTCTCCGCCGAAGAAGGTGAAATCGCGGGTCCTTCTGCTGTACAGCAGCTGATCGCCGTATTGCCGCGTGGCTGCGTCCACGCCTTGCTCCATGAGACTGCCCGCCGTCTGCATGGCCCGCCGCAGGTCGCTGGAAAAAACGAGGTCAAAGGAAAGGTCTTTTACCTTCTCCCGCAGGGCCAGCGCTTGGTTTTTGCCCTGGTCGGTCAGGGGCATCTGGCTCCATCCGCTGAACAGCCGCTGCTGGTTTCCCACGCTTTCCCCATGCCGAAATACGTACAGTTTCATTGTCCTCTCCTGTTCTTCGGATAATCAAAGCAACGCGCCCAGCGCCCGAAGCCGGGCGAGGAGCCGGAAAATGTCGGCCTGCTGCACCGGAACATCTTCCTGCGCACATAGCGCGGCTGCCGCGCCGGCAGCCTGGCCCATCTCCATGCAGCTTCCTTGCACACGCAAAGAGGCAAAGGCCTGCCGATCAGCGGACAGGCACCGCCCTGCTGCCAGCAGATTGGGATAATCCGGCGCAATCAGGGCGCGATAGGGTACATAGGATGGCCGATCCAGGAAATGCGTGTACTGCTGTCCCTGCTGGGAGGAATGGATATCAATGGGATGCATTCCATGGGCGATGCTGTCCGGATAGTGCACAGCGCTCAGGTATTCCTGCCCGGTGATGGTGTGCACGCCCCGGATGCGGCGGGTCTCACGAATACCCGCCTGCACGGATACCCCGGCGACGCGGCAGTTTCTGAACTCCTCAAAATTTCGGCGCAGCACGTCGGTCAGGCGGAAAACATCCTCCCGCAATTCACACTCGGCCCGTGTGTAATCCCGATTGTCGCAGGCGTCGGCGGCGGCGCGGGTCATGTTGACGGTCACCGCCCCATCACGCAGCAGCGTGCAAAACCAGGGACCACCAAAGTTGGGCAGGTCCTCGGTTTTCGTCATTTCCAGCAGGCGCTCACGGATGGGCAGGCAATGGCAGTTTTCGCCTTGCTTGCTATGATGCATCGCCTCCCGGATTATGGGAGAATCTGTATCCACGCCTTGCAGGATAAAATATGTGGAGAGGGGCTGCAGGCTTTCACCGTTCATGGGCTGCATGGGCACGCCCGCCAGGTGCGCCAGGTCGGCGTCGCCGGTAGCGTCGATGAAATATCGACCCTCAACAGCTTCGGTGCCGTTTTTGTTTTCGATGATTGCCTGGCGGATCACGCCATCCTGACGGACGCAGCCGGACAGGTAGCTGTTCATATACAGGTGAACGCCTGCCTCCAAAGCCATGCGCTGGGCGCACAGCTTGTACAGCTCGGGATCGAAGGCTACATTGCCGATGGTGGGCTCCACAAAAGCCCCGCCCATGGCCTCCAGCCGCTGGATAAATTCCCAGGGGATACCGCCAATGACTACGGCGTCGTCAAACTTGAATTCGCTGATTGGGGTAACATAGCCCGCCGTAGCCATGCCGCCCAGAAAGCCGAAACGCTCGATCAGAGCGGTTTGGGCGCCCTCCCGGGCGGCGGTGACGGCGGCGATAAAGCCCGCTGGGCCGCCGCCGCACACTACCACATCATAGAC
>CACWWM010000463.1 GCA_902764565.1 uncultured Eubacteriales bacterium | reverse complement strand
AAACTGCATGCCCTCGACCACGTCGCTGTAGGTCTCGGCAGTCTTGGACTCTTCGATGGTGATGACGCCGTTCTGGCTGACCTTCTCCATGGCCTCGGCGATCAGGGTGCCGATGACTTCGTCGCCGGAGGAGATGGTGCCGACACGGGCGATGTCCTTGGAGCCGGAGACCGGCTGGGACACGGCCTTGACCGCCTTGACGGCCTCGCCGGCGGCCTTCTGGATGCCGCGCTTCATGGTCATGGGGTTGGCGCCGGCGGCCAGGTTCTTCATGCCCTCGCGGACGATGGCCTGGGCCAGCAGGGTGGCGGTGGTGGTGCCGTCGCCGGCCACGTCGTTGGTCTTGGTGGAAACTTCCTTGATCAGCTGCGCGCCCATATTCTCAAAGGCGTCCTCCAGCTCGATCTCCTTGGCGATGGTCACGCCATCGTTGGTGATCAGGGGAGCGCCGTACTTTTTATCCAGCACCACATTGCGGCCCTTGGGGCCCAGGGTGATTTTAACGGTATCGGCCAGGGTGTTCAGGCCTTTTTCCAGGGCGCGGCGGGCGTCCTCGCCGTACTTTAACTGCTTAGCCATAATCTTTCCTCCTACTTACTGCAATTCGATTGGTTTTGTTCAGTGTGGAGTTTGGAGTGTGGAGAGTGGAGTTGTGTATAGAAGATACTATTTTTCTCCTTGGAAAGATATGTGTGAAGTCATTATAAAACTCCACACCCGTCCAGCTTCACTTCGGTGCCGGCGTACTTGGAGTAGATCACCTTCTGGCCCACTTTCACCTGCATGGTAACGTCCTTGCCGTCTACCTTGCCGCCGGGGCCCACGGCCAGCACTTCGGCCATCTGGGGCTTTTCCTTGGCGCTGCTGGTGAGGATAATGCCGCTCTTGGTGGTTTCTTCGGCTTCCACGTTCTTGATGACCACACGGTCAAACAAAGGCTTGATGTTCATAAGGCTCCTCCTCATTATAAATTGCGATTTTGGGGACTGTTAGCACTCGATGGTAACGAGTGCTAAATCATCCTTGCATAGTGTACTTCATTCATGCGCCGGACGCAAATGCTATTTTACCCAAATTTCGGAAAATCATGCGAAAGACTGGAAATATTCCTGATTATTCACGATTTATGCCATGTTTTTTCAAAATTTCTCTTGTTTTCTTTGATTTTTGATTTTCCTGTTCAAAGATTCGGGAATCTATGGTAAGATAAAACGGCGTTCAGAGTACAGAAATTAATTAGCTTTCAATTGTGGCGAGCGGATTGACCGGCTAAATCATCTGAACTCTGAACTCCGCACTCTGTACTCTGCGCGTTATAGGACGGTGTTTATTATGTTTTCTGCTTTGCTGCTGGCCTGGTACGATGCCCACGGCCGCGTTCTGCCCTTTCGGGGCACCAAAGATCCTTACCGGATCTGGCTCAGCGAAATCATGCTGCAGCAGACCCGCACGGAAACCGTGGGGGCTTATTACACGCGCTTTTTGGAACGGTTTCCCGACGTGTTTTCTCTGGCCGCCGCACCGGAACAGGACGTGCTGAAATGCTGGGAGGGGCTGGGCTATTATTCCCGCGCCCGGAACCTGCACCGGGCTGCAAAGCAGATCGTCGGGCAATATAACGGAAGCTTTCCCGCCGATCTGGATGCCCTTCGCGCCCTGCCCGGCGTGGGGGATTACACGGCGGCGGCCGTGGCCTCCATCGCCTTTGATCTGCCCGCTCCCGCCATGGACGGCAACCTGACCCGGGTGCTCTCCCGCTTTCATGGCGTGCGGGAGGACGTGGGCATTCCTTCCGTAAAGCGCCGTTTGCTGGAACTGGGCCGGGAAGACATGCCCCAAACCCGCTGCGGGGACTTCAATCAGGCGCTCATGGATTTGGGCGCCACCGTCTGCACCCCCGGCACCCCGGACTGCGCCGTTTGCCCCCTGCGCCCCCTCTGCGACGCTTACAAGGCGGGGGACGCGGATGATCTGCCCATAAAAGCCGCCGCCAAGCCGCCCCTGGACATTTCCATGACTGTGGCCCTCGTCACCTGCGGGGATAAAATATGGATGGTTCAGCGCAAAGAAGCGCTGCTTAAAAACCTGTGGGTGTACCTGCTGGCAGAAAACGCCGGAAAACCCGCCGACATAGAAAAAGCACTGAAAAGCGCTGGCATCCGCGCCGCTTTCCAGGGCGCCTTGGGCACCGCCCGTCACGTCTTCACCCATCGGGTGTGGAACATGACTTTGTACCACTATATTGCCCAAACCCCTGCCTGCCGGGAGGGCCGCTTCG
>CACWWM010000462.1 GCA_902764565.1 uncultured Eubacteriales bacterium | reverse complement strand
CCGGACCACACCTTGGCCCACAGGTCCTGCCCGGCGCTGTTGGTGCCGAACAGGAAGGGGCGGGTGTCGGGCAGCAGGCGCAGGGGCGTTTGCTCCAGGGTCACGGCTTTATTGCCCTCGATGCGGAGCTGGCTTTTCAGGCAGAAGAGCGCTTCGCCGTTCTGGCTCAGCTCCTGGGGGCTGGTAAAGAGATTCAGCGCGAAATTGGATTTGGCCTGGTACGGGGTGGCGGCGGGGTCGTCGGGGAACTTGATTTTGGTGGTAAAGTCGTTGCGGACGTAGCCCTCCGTGCCGCTGTATTCGATGCGGCACCAGTCCTCGCCGTATTCCAGCACGGTAAACTCTTTCCGGGCCTTGATGGAGGTAAGAATATTGTCCACCGCCGCCCATTCCTCGCTGTCAAAGGGATGTACGATCAGCTCCGTTCCCGGCGCGGCCTCCACCACAACATTGGTGGTGGCCGGGGAAATGTTGCTCATCTGGCGCTTGGTGATGGGATGGTCGATAATCAGATTGGCTTCAAACTGCTGCGGCAGCAGGGGCTGGATGCAGGTGAACAAAAGCAGGAGCACCAGCACCAGCATAAAACCGACGGCCGCCCGCTTTTTGAGGAAGCACCGGAACGTGCTGCCCCAGTAGGAATAATTGGAATAGCCGCCCCGTTCCCCGGCTTCCGGGTTGTAGGGGGCAAAGGAAAGGTCTTCGGCCCGGATCTGCTCTTCCACCGCCGTTTCCAGGGGCGCGGAAAGAACTTCCTTGGGGCGCATCTGCTTCATCGTCATCGTGCGCTCTCCTTTCTGGCCAGGGAAATGCGCGGGTCGATCACCACCATCAGCAAATCGCCCAGAATCATGCCGACGATGCCGATGCTGGAATAGATCATCACCAGGGCCTGTACCATGGGGTTATCCTGCCGGGTGATCACGTCCACCAGCAGGCCGCCCATGCCCGGCACGGAATACAGGGATTCGATGTAGATGGAGCCGCTGACCGTATAAAGCAGGGATGTGGGGATATATTGGATCATGGGCACGAAGGAATTGCGGAACACGTGCTTCATCGGCTGAACAGCATGGGCACCCCCAGCAGGGTGGAGCCGTAGGACTGGATGTAAATGTAATACACCGCGGCGGGCACGGCGCTGACGAACACGATGAACACCGTGCCGAATTTATCCCAGAATTTGCTTTTGCTCCGGGCCATGGCCGCCCCCAGGGGGATGCCAAGCACCAGAGAAAGGGCCATCGAGATGACGCCGATCTCAATGGAGACGGGCGCTTTTTTGGCGACGATGGAGGTAATGGGCACCCCCACCGAATACCGGGCGGACGTGCCCAGGTCGCCCTGGAACAGCCGCAGGAAAAAGTTTTTGAGCTGCACGAAAATAGGGTCCTTTAACCCCATCTGCCGCAGGCGCGCGTCGATCACGGCCTGATCCAGCTTGTCAAAATTATCGAAATATCCTTCAATGGGCATCTGGCGCACCAGAATAAAAACCACCGACAGGATGATTACCAGTGTCAGCAGCGAGATACCCAGGCGCTTCAAAATGTACTTTGCCATACCGGTTCGGGCCCTCCCGATCAAAATGCGGACGTGGGTTGCGGCAGGCTGTTACGCCTGCCGCAACCCATTGTTTGAATGATTTACGGTTTTCGCTGTGCGGGGCTTACTTCGCGGCCAAAGCGTCGCGGGCGGCCAGCCACTCGTCGTAGGCGTCGTAGTATTCGTCGGTGCTCAGGGGGTTATCCAGCTTCTTCTGGCCCTTGTAGCGCTCCTGGGAAATGCCGAAGGGCGCGTACTGGGCGGAGAAGGGATCGAGCTTGGAGGCGGTGTAGCCGCCGGAGCCGGGGCCGAAGGGGATCATGTAGGCATGCTCGATCAGGTAAGCTTCCGCCTTGGCGAAGGCTTCGTAGCGGGCGCCCATATCGTCGGTGATCGCCTTGGCGGCGGTGAGCAGTTCCTTGTATTCGGTCAGATCCACGCCGGTGAATTCGTCGGTGAAGCGGTAGCTGTTGCCGCCGATCACGTCGAAGGGATCGGTGTAGGTTTCGGGATCGGCGTAGTCCGCGCCCCAGTTCACCTTCATGAAGGCGAAGTTGCCCTGACGGCGGTTGGCCAGGAAGCCGGTGGAGGGGCCGACCACGATGATGATGTCGATGTAGTCCGCGCCCAGCAGGCCTTCCAGCTGCTGTTCAACGGTCTGGCATTCGTCGGCCCAGCCGGACACGTTGGGGTTGAACATCATCTTCATCTTGATGGGGAAGGAAGCACCGGCGGCGGTCAGCTCGGCAACGGCCTTTTCCTTGTATTCCAGGGCCAGGGCTTCGTCAAAGGTATCCGCGCCCAGGGCGGAGATTTCCTTCAGCGCGCCCAGGGTGGTGTAGTCCACGCCCTGATACACGGTGAAGTTGGGAGGTGTGATGGTGTTGTAGATCAGTTCTTCCGCGTTGTCGGGATCGGTATGGGTCATGGCCTTCACGCGGTCCAGGCCGTGGAAGATGGACTGGCGGAAGTTTTCGTTGGCCACGGCGATCTTCCAGTTTTCGATTTCGTATTCTTCTTCAAAAGCGGGGTTGTAGTCGAAAGCGTACCAGTAGCTGTACTGGCCGTACTGACGCACGGGATGCAGGTATTCGGACTT
>CACWWM010000461.1 GCA_902764565.1 uncultured Eubacteriales bacterium | reverse complement strand
TGGGTGCCCTGCTCCACCACGTCGCCCTTATTCAGCACCAGAATCAAATCGGCGTGCTGGATGGTGGACAGGCGGTGGGCGATGACGAAGCAGGTCTTGTCCCGCATGAGGCTGCGCATGGCGGCCTGGATCTGGCGTTCGGTGGAGGTGTCCACGTTGGAGGTGGCCTCGTCCAGGATCAGCATGCGGGCGTCGTAGAGCATGGCCCGGGCGATGGTGAGCAATTGCTTCTGGCCCTTCGATATATTGCCGCCGTCCTCGCTGATGACGGTCTGGTAGCCCTGGGGCAGGCGCATGATGAAGGGGTGGATGTGGGCGGCCTTGGCGGCGGCCACCACCTCGTCCATGGTGGCGTTTTCCTTGCCGTAGGCGATGTTTTCAAAAATGGTGCCCCGGAACACCCAGGTATCCTGCAAGACCATGGCGTAGGCTTTGCGCAGACTGCGGCGGGTGCAGACGCGGATATCCGCCCCGTCCACGGTGATTTCGCCCTTGTCAATATCGTAAAAGCGCATGAGCAGGTTGATGATGGTGGTTTTGCCCGCGCCGGTGGGGCCCACGATGGCGATCAGCTTGCCCGCGTCGGCCCGCATGGTCAGGTCGTGGATGATGGTCACGCCGGGATCGTAGCCGAAGGCCACGTGAGAAAGGGCCACGTCGCCCCGCACGTTTTCCAGGGTTTTCGCGTTTTCCGCGTCCCGCTTTTCTTCCTTTTCGTCCAGCAGGGCGAAAACGCGCTCCGCAGCGGCCAGGGCGGAAAACAGCTCGTTGATGATGTTGGCGATTTCGTTGATGGGCCCGGAGAACTTGCGGGAATAGAGTACGAAGGAAGAAATGGAGCCCAGGGAAATGCCGCCGCCCATGTACAGGATGGAGCCCAGCAGGGCGATGAGGGACAGGGTGATATTGTTGATAAAGCCCATGGTGGGGCCGATGGTGACGCCGTAGCGCTCCGCGTCGTAATACGCTTCCGCCGCGTTGGCGTTGATTCCGTCGAAGTTTTTTTCCACCCGCTTTTCGTAGGCGTAGGCCTGGATGGTTTTCTGGCCCGAGAGCATTTCCTCCACAAAGCCGTTCATGATGCCGTAGTTTTTGGAGCGCTTCACGAACCGGGGCTGGGTGATTTTCCGCATGCGGGAGGTATAGATCACCGCGGCGGGCACGCTGAACAGCACCACCGCCGAAAGGGGCAGAGAAATGCGCACCATCATAATGACCGACCCCACCACCGTGACCGTGCTGGTGAGGATGCTCACCACGTCGGTGGCCATGCAGGTGGAAATCACGTCGATATCGTAGCTGACGCGGCTGATGATGTCCCCGGCCTGGTTGCGGTCAAAGTAGCCCACGGGCAAAAGCATCAGCTTATCGAACACCGCCTGCCGCATGTGCTTGGCCGCCCGCTTGGACACGTTCATCATGATAAAGTGGATGGAAACGGTGAGCAGGGAGGACGAAAGATAGCACAGCAGCATGCGGGAGGCGTAATACCACACCCGCTCGAAATCGACCTTCCCCGGCCCCGCCGCCGCCTCGTTGATGGCGTGGCCCGCCAGCAGATTGGAGGCCACGCACAGCAGGGCCACCAGCAGGATCAGCCATTTGAAGGGGCCCAGGAAGGCCAGCATGCGGCGCAGCGCGCCCCTGGTGTCTTTGGGCTTATGCATGATGGAATCCCGGCGGGCCATGATATATTACCTCCATTAGCATTCATGAATTTTTTGAGAGACCAAGCAGCTGGCCGGATGGGGGGGCGTCGGGGGATCGCCCCCGACTGTAATCCGCAGGCGGCGGCGTGTACGTCGCCGGGGCCCGAAGCGCCCGGAAAACCTGCCCTTGGGCTGGTTTTCAGCGTAGGGCGGGCCGGAAGGCCCTGGGCAGGCGGTCCTTGACCGCTTCCGCTATCAATTTCTGGCCGTAAAATGAGCGTTTTCGCTTGCGAAAATGCCATTTTACAAGAAATTGATGCTTCGCATGAAATCGGAATCAGGATTCCGATTTCATGCGACCATTCAGCGTTCGCTGAATGGATTTCCCGGTAGACCGGGCAGGAGGCAAGCAGCGCTTCGTGGGTGCCGCAGCCGATCACCCTGCCCTCGTCCAGCACGATGATCTGATCCAGGGTGCGGATGGAGCTGACCCGCTGGGCGATCACGATGGTGGCGGCGGGGGCGTGGTTTTCCCGGATGGCTTTGCGCACGCCCGCGTCGGTGCGGTAATCCAGGGCGGAGGAGGAATCGTCCAGGATCAGGATATCCGGCTTGCCCGCCAGGGCCCGGGCGATGAGCAGACGCTGCTTCTGGCCCCCGGAAAAGTTGGCCCCGTGAATCACGGCCCGGTGGTCGTAATCGTTCTCGTAGCCTTCCACAAAATCCTGGGCCATAGCGTCCCGGGCAGCGAAGCGCAGGGCTTCTTCGGAAATATCCCGGCCAAAGGAAATGTTTTCCCGGATGGTGTCGGCAAAGATCACGTCGTTTTGAAACACCACGCCGAATTTGCCGTGCAATTCGTCCCGGTCATAGGTGCGCACGTCCCGTCCGTCCACGAACACATGCCCCTCCTGGGGATCGTAAAACCGCATGAGCAGATTCACGATGCTGGTTTTGCCCGCGCCGGTGGCCCCGATAATGCCCAGGGTGCCGCCCCGGGGGATGGCAAAATCGATATTTTCCAGGCATTTCTGCCGGTGGGACCCGGCAAAGCCCCGGGCGCTGTCCGCCGCCGTTTCCGCATTGCCGTCATAGCTGAAGGACACATGGTCGAACACGATATAGCCGTCCCGGTCCGGCCTGGCGGCTTCGCTTTCGGGCAGGGGCGTCAGCGCTTCTTCCATTTCCGTCACCTCTGCGATGCGCTTGGCGGAGGCGTTGGCCTTGGACAGCATCATAAAAATGCGGTTCAGCCCCATCACGCCCATGAGGATCATATTAAAATAGGTAAGAAAGGCCAGGATCACGCCGGGCTCGGTGGCCCCGTCGTTTACCCGCCTGGCCCCCATCAGCACCACCAGCGTGAGCCCCACGTTCAAAAACAGGGTCACCACAGGCCCCGGCAGGGCCATGATCAT
>CACWWM010000460.1 GCA_902764565.1 uncultured Eubacteriales bacterium | reverse complement strand
ATGGGAATAATCCAACAGTTCCCCGTTGCTGCTTAGAGAAACGATTCGCTTAGCATACATTGCGCTTCTGGCCCGGCGGCTGAAAGCCGCCAACCCGGATGCAAAGCATCCGGGGAAAGCCGAAAATACCCGGAGAGGAAAGCTCGCTTTCCCCCTCGGGTATTTTTCGGCTTTCTTGGGCCAGAAGCCATCAATTTTTGTATTTCCCAGCTACCGGCAGAAGGTGTCGTATTATTCTCAACAACGCTTTTCGCCTAATGGAGTCCAGAGGACGAAGTCCTCTGGTTCGGGGGGTATGGGGGGGGGCTGAAGAAGCCCCCCTTTCATATCATTTACGGCACCGGCGTTGGGCAGTAAAACAAAGCGCTCAAAGCTTCAAAGCGTTTTTCACCGATGCCGGGCACGTCCGTCAGTTCCTCCAAAAACCGGAACCCGCCCCTCTCTTCCCGCAAATCGCATATTCTCTGCGCCAGGGCAGGGCCGACGCCTTCCGCTTTCTGCAAGTCTTCCGCCGTGGCCTGATTGATATCCATTCTTTCTTCCGATGCCGGCGCCGGCCAGACAGTATAAAAGGAGGCGCGCCGCGATGGTACGGCGCGTCTTGCTTTTTTCATTGTTCATTTGCGGCGTTCCGCACCCATGTTTCCGCATTACCGTTCGGAATAGGGCCGCCAATCCTTGACGGGGATATCGTCCATGGCCGCGGGATACACGTTCTTTTTGCGGAGCTGGAAGCCCAGGTCGCAGTGCAGATTGGCCTTGCCGCTGGGTACGGTCACGCCGGATACGGACACGGTCAATTCGTTGCTTTCGGGCAGGATGCTGCCCACCAGGGGGAATTCGGTCTGGTGCACGGTGGCTTTCAGTTCCTTGTGCATGGTCACGCGCATTTCGTATTCGCCGGGGTACAGATTATCGATGGCATACCGGCCATACGCGTCGGTGACGGTGCTGGCGATCAATTCGCCGTACTGGTACACTTCGATCAGGATGCCGGGCATGCTGGGCTCGTCCATATCCTGCATGCCGTTGCCGTTCACGTCCAGCCACGCCCGATCGCCGATGCGGCCCATGGTGCCAACGCCGATATCGATGCCGCTCATTTCGTCGCCGGTGACCACCTCAAAGGGAATGGCGATCACGGTGCCGTCCACCTGGCTTTGAATGAAGCTGTCCCGCACGGTGGTATCCTGGGTGCGGGCGAACAGGTAGCCTTCGGGCAGCGCGGCGGACAGGGCGTAAGTGCCGGGCAGCAGCCGCCTGAACCCATATTCGCCGTTTTCTCCGGAAACCGCTTCGGCCAGAATCTCGCCGTCACCGTCCAGCAGCTGTACGGTCACGCCGCTCACGCCTTCGCCGCCGCCCAGGCTCCAAACCTGACCGTCAACGGATGCATAACGCATCACAGGCAGCGAAATGTGCGCATCCTGGCTGATGGCGACGGGCATCGCCGCGTCCTCCGCGCCGCGAAGCTCATCGAGCGCGCCCACCAAGTCTTCGCTGTCGTCCAGCGCGACGCGCACCTCGTACTGGCCGGGAAGCAGGCGGTCAAACGTAAAGCTGCCGGTTTCGTCGGTTTCCAGGGTTTCGATCTGTTCCCCGTCTTCCCACAGGGCCAGCACGCGGGTTTCCGCGCCGTATTCCTCTTCGTCCATTTCGCCGGAACGGTTGTCGTCATAATACACCAGGCCGGAGAGGGAAATGGGGGTCACGGCCAGGATATCGGTATCCAGCCGCTGTTCTCCCAGGGTCAGGGTGATTTCCACGGACGCCTGGGCGCTGCGGGAACGGCCGAAAACGGAGCCTTCCTTCTCACCGAAGGCCAGGCCGTCGGGCAGGATCACGGTCAGGGTGTAGGTATCGGGCATCAGCCCGGTAAAGGCAAAGGAGCCGTCGGGGTTCGCGTGGATCCCGCGGGCAAGGTTCACCGTATGGCCCCGCAGGGAAAGCTGGGCCGTGTACAGGGCCGCAGCCTCCGGCGCGTCGTGCAGGATCGTACCGGCGATGGAGGCGGTCAGAATGCCCCGGATCTCGGCGGCCTCGAAATGTGATCCGCTGCCGCTGGCAAAGGTTTCGCCCACATAGCGGGTGCCCGCCACGCCGGGATTGGTAAACACGCCGTTATCCGGCATCTGATAAGCCAGGGAATAGGTGCCGGGCAAAATGCCCTTGATATAGAAGTAACCGTTTTCATCCGTCACGCCGTAGCTGTGATCGGAAACCTGCTGCCCATCCGCGT
>CACWWM010000459.1 GCA_902764565.1 uncultured Eubacteriales bacterium | reverse complement strand
GCTTCCGCCTTGAAAGCTTCCTCCGCCGCCTTGGAGGCTTTGTCCGCCGCCTCCACTGCCGCTGCGATTTTTGCATCGGCTGTATCCGCCGCCAATTCTCCCGGGGTCTTTTCTTTCTTTTCGGCGTTTTCGGTGTTTTCGGCGGCTTCTGCTGTTCCTTCTGCTTTGGCTTCTGCCGCGGCGGCTTTAGCGGCTTCCTCCGCCGCTTTCCGGGCTTCCTTGGCCAGTTTGCTGGTTTCTTCCGCGGCTTTGGCTGCTTCCTTGGCCGCCAGGAAGGCTTCGCCCTTTTCCAGCTCCTTGACCGCCCGGGCGGCTTCTTCCGCCGCTTTAAAGGCGTCCTCCGCCGCCTGAGCGATGTCCTTCGCTGGCTGGACGGCGTCGCCTTCGGCCAATTGGGCGGCTTCATCCGTTGCCTTGAAGGCTTCTTCCGCCGCTTTCACGGCTTCCTCCGCTGCAGTCAAAACGGCTCCGCGTTGGCCAATTTGACGATAGCCAGCTCGTTCACCAGCTCCGCCGAACGAAGCGCCGCCCGAAGGGCTTTGGCATCTTCCTCCGCTTTCAGCGCCGCCTGCCATGCTTCGATCGTTTCATCGGGCAGCAGCTGATCGGCGCGCACGAAGGTCACGCCCGTGGGCTGGGAGTAATCCTGCGCACGCAGGGGGGCCAGGGCGTCCAGCATTTCCTGCTCCGGCACGTTGGCGGCGGACAGCAGGAAGGAATGCCAGGTGCAGTCCAGCCCGTACTGAAAGCGCTCGGCAACCACCAGGCTGTTTTCGTACAGCCAGGCGTAATCCGCGTCGTTTTCCCCGACGGCGCGGGGAAGTTCCTCTGCGAAGGCGCAGGGGACAAGCAGGCACAGACAAGCGATTATGCAAAGAACTCTTTTCATTCTCTTAGGCACCCCCTATATGGTTTTCTTGGAAGGAGCCTGGGGAAACCGTTCTTTGGGCACAAAGAATGGTTTCCCCAGAAACATTTACCCCTTAGAAGTCCAGCACGGCCAATTCGCTGTTCTGCTCGATGAATTCCCGCCGGGGCTCCACCTTGTCGCCCATGAGCAGGGAAATGATTTCGTCGGCGGCCATGGCGTCCTCCATGGTCACTTTCATCATGGTGCGGGTTTCGGGGTTCATGGTGGTGGTCCAGAGCTGTTCGCTGCTCATTTCGCCCAGGCCTTTGTAGCGCTGAATCTCGGCCTTGTTGTCCCGGCCCAGCTGATCCAGAAGCTGCTGCAGCTCCTTATCGTCGTAAACGTAATGCTCCTGCTTGTTCTTCGTCACCTTGTACAGCGGCGGCATGGCGATGTACACGAAGCCGTTTTCGATGAGGGGCCGCATGTAGCGGTAGAAGAAGGTGAGCATGAGAATCCGGATGTGCGCGCCGTCCACGTCGGCATCCGTCATGCACACGATGCGGTGATACCGCAGCTTATCCATGTTGAATTCGTTGCCCACGCCGCAGCCGAAGGCGGTGATCATGTTCTTGATTTCGGCGTTGATGAGGATTTTATCCAGCCGCGCCTTTTCCACGTTCAAAATCTTGCCGCGCAGGGGCAGGATGGCCTGATAGTGCCGGTCGCGGCCCGTTTTGGCGCTGCCGCCGGCGCTGTCGCCCTCCACGATGAAGATTTCGCACTTGGCGGGGTCCCGCTCCGTGCAGTCGGCCAGCTTGCCGGGCAGAGAGGCACTTTCCAGCACCGTCTTGCGCCGGGTCAGGTCGCGGGCCTTGCGGGCGGCTTCGCGCGCCCGGGCCGCACCCAGGCAGCGATCCAGAATGATCTTGGCTTCGCCGGGATGTTCTTCCAGGAAGGTGTTCAGCCCTTCGGATACCAGGGAATCCACGATGGGGCGCACCTCGCTGTTGCCCAGCTTGGACTTGGTCTGGCCCTCGAACTGGGGCTCGTGCATCTTGACGGAAATAACGGCGGCCAGGGATTCGCGGGTATCTTCGCCCTTCAGGTTGGCGTCCGCGTCCTTCAGAATCTTGTAGCGCCGGCCGTAATCGTTGATGGCACGGGTCAGGGCGCTCTGGAAGCCCATCAGATGGGTGCCGCCCTCGGGGGTGTGGATGTTGTTGGCGAAGGCGTAAATGTTTTCGTTGTAGCTGTCGTTGTACTGCATGGCGACTTCCACAGATACGCCGTTTTTCAGCCCTTCCACGTAAATGGG
>CACWWM010000458.1 GCA_902764565.1 uncultured Eubacteriales bacterium | reverse complement strand
AGCCGGAACAGCGCTTCGAGAACCCCGACGGCACCGATATTCTGTTCGATCGGGACTATTTCGGCAATCACCGGGGCCTTTCCGCCCTGCCCGGCCCCTTTGCTGACGGCAAGGATGCGGAAAAAGCGCTGTGGTAACAATATCAGGGGCCTCCGCGGAGGCCCCTGAGGTTTCATCTAATTGCAATATAAAAGCTGCGGGATTCCGACCAATAAACGGAATCCCGCAGCGATTGTTTACCGGTAATACCGGCTGGTGGGCTTGAAAGCCCTTACTTTTTTGCGTTTTTTAATCAGGTGGAACAGCGCTTTCAGCAGCCGCACGGCGACGATCACGGAAAGGACGGGGAGAACCAGGTACAGATGAGCTGATCCAGCGAGGGGAAGAGCTGTTCCCGGGCGGCGATGGAGCGGGAGGCCACCAAATCGTATATCAACGGCTGACCGCTTTCGTTGTAATAGGTCAGGGTGCCCATGACTTCGCCCTGGGTGATGGGGGCTTGCAGCTCCCGGGTAAATTCGGTTACGGTATAGCTGGAAAAATTCTGCACCCAGTATTCCATTTCTTCCCGGGAGGTCACGATCACGTCGGACACGCCGGTGGATTGCAGGCGGATTTCCAGCGACAGCCGCCCCACCTGGGGGTCGTTCAGGTCAAAGCCCCGAATATCCACCACCCGGGGATTGCGCAGGTAAATTTCGGCGATGCTGGTGCTCAAAAACTGGGAAAACCCGTAATTCATCAGCTTGATGGCGTCCTCATAGCGGCTGGTATCCGAGGTGGAGCCCAGCACCACGGCGATCAGGCTCACCCCGTCCCGGAATCGGGATAATAGCGGTTCTTTTTGTTCTCGTCCTTGGATTCGGCCACGAAATTGTTGCCGTTGATGATGGAGCGGGCGCGATAAATGTTGTCCTTGGGCAGGGTATAGCTGGGCGTGCTCACGATCGTGCGGAAGTCCTCGTTCTGCATGGCAATGCGGGACAGGGTGGCCAGATCCCGGGCGGTGGTATAATGGTTTTCGTCGTGCAGGCCGTTGGCGTTCACAAAATGGGTATTATAACAGCCGAAGGACATGGCGGCCTGGTTCATCATCCCGGCGAAGGATTCCACCGAGCCGCCCAGGCCCTCGGCGATGGCGGTGGCGGCGTCGTTGCCCGATACCAGGATAGCGGCGTAGCACAGGTCGATGAGCCTTACGTTTTCGCCCGCCGCAAACTTGGCGGAGGATTCGTCCGGGGCCAGGTTCACCGCGTTTTCGCTCAGGGGCAGCTTGGTTTCCAGGCCGTATTCCAGAGATTCGCCCATGGTCAGGGCCAGCCACACGGTCAGGATCTTGGTGGTGGAGGCGGGGTACATGCGCTGATCCGGGTTCTTTTCAAAGATCACCCGGCCCGTGTCCGCTTCGATCAGGATCACCGAAGACGCGGTCAGGTGCCCTTCGGACAAAAGCTCGGGATAATTCTCATCGTATTCGTCCGCCAGGGCAGCAGGAAACAAGGCGCACAGCATCAGCACTGCCGCCGCAACCAGCACCATCAGCCGGATTGCCCATCCCCGCTTCATGTGTCCCTCCCGCGTTCGTAAATCTTTCGCAACACAACGGTCATTATATCATAATACTTGCGCTTTGTACAGCCTGGGGGTTATTATTGACAAACGCGGAGAAGCGGCATTATAATACAATTGAAGATAATCTGAAAAATAGTTCGGTACGTTTCATACGGGATCTTTGCGCCTTGAAACCGGATTCGTAAAGAGATTGACGAAGAGGAGGAACGTCGTTATGAGCAAAATCGTTACCATCAGCCGCGAATTTGGCAGCGGCGGCAGAACCATCGGCCGCATGGCGGCGGAAAAATTGGGCGTTCCCTGCTACGATCAGGAGCTGATCGACAAAATCGCCGAGGAAAGCGGCCTGATCCGGGCCTATGTGGAGGAAAATTCCGAAAACGTGGCGGGGGGCTGGCTGTCCTTCACCGCCGGGCGGGATTTCTACGGCCATTCCCTCCAGGACGATCTGACCCGCGCCCAAACCAAGGTGATCCGGGAAATCGCGGAGAAAGGCCCCTGCGTGCTCATCGGCCGCTGCGCCGATTATATCCTGGACGACCGGGAAGACTTGCTCAAGGTGTTCATTCACGCTTCCATGGAAAAGCGGGCGGAGCGCATCGTGCACCAGTACGGCGAACGCGCCGAAGATCCTTTCCAGCGCTTGAAGGACAAGGACAAAAAACGCAAGGCCTACTATCAGCTCTATACCGACCGCAGGTGGGGCGACCTGAACAATTACCATCTGGCCCTGGACAGCGGGGTTCTGGGCCTGGAAGCCTGCGCGGACATTATTGCGCAGCTGGCAAGGTAACGCATATTTCACCTATGATGATGAGCAGAGGGGGCTGAAGAAGCCCCCTGCCCCGTATCTTTTGACGGAGCAGAAGTAGCTAAGTATCTATAGAAGGGGTTGAGCGCTTGAAAAAGATCAAGACCGTCGCCATCGTCAGCCTGTCCAGCGGCGTGATCGGGGAGCCGTTTGTG
>CACWWM010000457.1 GCA_902764565.1 uncultured Eubacteriales bacterium | reverse complement strand
GGCAGCAGGTCGATCACCGCGCGGCTGAAAAAGGCAAAGCGCAGCGCGTCGTCGTCATAGCCGTACAGCCGAGGCCGATGGAAGAACGCTTCGTTTTCCACAAACCAAACGATGACACCATTCAGTTCTGACCAATACAGGCTGCAGGGATACGCAGCGCCGTTGAGCCAAACGGAAAGCTCCGTTTTTTTGTTCAGCTGCTCCCCGAAACGCTCCTGAACGCATGGATACAGCGGTGTGATCACGGCGATCTCATGCCCCAGTTTTTTCAGCTGCGGCGGCAGAGAAAAGGCCACATCCGCCAGTCCGCCGGATTTGGAAAATGGAGCGCACTCACTGGTGACAAACAGGATATTCATGCGCTTCTCCTTTGCTTTATCTATGGCTTACGTAGTCGATCACAGCCTGGGCCGCCTTTTCGCAGCCGCCTTCGCTGCGCATTTCCCGGGACATAGCCTGGGCGTTTTGCCTGTAAACCGGGTTCTGGATCAGCTCGATCAGGGCGGTACGCAGCGTCTTTTCAGTCACCTCCTGCTTGAGCAGCACGGCGCTGGCTCCTCCCAACTCCTTGAGCCGATGGGCGGTCAGCACCTGCTCGTCCATCTGAGGAATGCACATGCAGGGCACACCGAAATACAGCGCTTCCATTACACTGCCGATGCCGGCGTGGGTGATGAAATAATCGGTATGAGCAAGCACTTCCAATTGGGGGGTGAAAGGCATTACGGTGACGTTTTCGGGAATCTCGCCCAAATCTTCCTTCTGGATGGTTTTGCCAATGGAGCAAAGCACGTTCACATCCAGATCCTTTACCACCGGGAACAGCATCTGATAGAACTCAGGCCAGTTGTTGAACAAGGATCCAAGAGAAGTGTACAAAAGAGGCTTGCCATTATCCGGCGCTTTCCAGCTTCCATCCCCGGCCCGCGGCGCAATCTGAGCGCCGGCAAAGAAGAAATCCTCGCCGAAATCCTGGCCGCCGGGCTGGAAGCTTTTTGTCAAGGTGCACAGGTTGAAATCTCCGGTGCCTTCAAAGATTTCCTGGGGCGTGAGCAGCCTTCCTCCATATTGAAGATGGAAGGCCTTGGCCATTTCTTCCGCTGCTGCCCGGGCGGGGCTGCCGGGATATTCCGGGAAGGTACGGAAGATGGAAAAGCTTTTGCCCGGTGCGTAACTGGTAAACATCATCACCAGCGGCAGATTCAGCTTCCAGGCCGCCAGGCGGCCCGCCAGGGCCAGGGCGTCGGAGATAATCACGTCGGGCCGGTCTGCTGTTAAGCCTTTCATGATGTCATCGATGGCTTCTTTGGCCTGGCCCAGGAATACCAGCGGGATCACCGCCAGGAAATCCTCCCGGCCCATGAAGGGGCCGGAATAACGCTCGGTTACTTCAGGAAAAGGAACGTGTTTCGCCCCGGTCAATTCCACCTGGGCCTTGAAGGAGGGCGGTGCGTAATAGGATACCTCCACGCCTTTTTTGACCAGTTCCGCGATCATGGGAAGAGATGCCAGAATGTGTCCGCCCGCGCCAACGGGAATGTAAGCTGCTTTCATGTTATTTCCTCCGTTCTGACAATCATTGATAGAATTTATCGCTTTGTTTCCACGGGTATCACGTTTCCTTCGGCAATGCCGGATTCATTGAAGCTGTCCACCCGCACCCATACGGGCTGCCCCTGCATCAGCGCGCCGATCGGGGAATACAGTTCCTACCGTAATGCCGGATTCATTGAAGCTGTCCACCCGCACCCATACGGGCTGCCCCTGCATCAGCGCGCCGATGCGCTGCTGATCCCGGCCCAGCACCATATAGCTGTGATACAGCTTATCCGGGGCAGATCCCCACAGAATGTTATGGCCCACGGCGTCATCCGGATGCCAGCGCACCTCCATATCCAAATCACTGATGCGTGTCGCCTGCACCTGGGAAGCGGCTTGGGGAAGCGCGCCATGGCCCAGGCCAAACACCCGCAGGCCGGAAACGGCAACTTTTTGGCGGAAGGGCACTTCCTTTACCGTCAGGCGGAGATAGCGCACCTGCCAGCCCGCCTGCTCCACCAGAAAATCGTTGCCCAGGTTGGTTTCAACCTGGCGCTTATCGGCCAGGATGACATAGTCCTTCCCGTCCTTTGAGCCTTCCAGCAGCCAGCGAGTAACGCGCTTTTCCGTATCGATATATCGGATTTCCTGTGCTTCCAGGTGATCCGCTCCTTCCGGGATCTTGGCGTCAATGCCTTCGTCGGCAAAGTTGATCTGCACGGCGCGCACATCCATCACCCGGCCCAGATCGACCTGCGCCCATTCATCATGATCGCTTTCCGCCCGCCACCAGGTGCGGATGCTTTCATCTGTGATCTTTTCCGCGCCGGTACCGGAGGATACCGTCACCGGCTTGCCAAAGGAAAGAAGCATATAATCCGGTTGATCAAAGGGCTTGGCGTCCATGGCCATGGGCCAGTCGCCGTAGCGCTGATCGCAGTAGAGCTCGCCGTCCCCGTCAAAGCCCGCTTTCCACAGGCCCAGCCGCCGCTCCATATCGTTGTTGACAGAAATCGTCATGGACGCCGTGTGCCAGTAACGCCCCTGGGCGTCGGCAATGGTGGAGCCATGGCCCGCGCCGTTGGCAAAGCCGCCGGGTTTATAGGAGAAGGGATTATTTTTGGCAATTGTGAAGGGCCCCAAGGGATGATCGGCAACGAGCACGGCGTCGCCGTAAATGTTGTTCTGAGTGGCCGGAAAGGCGTATTGCAGGTAGTATGTTCCATTGTGCTTAGTCATGAACGCGCCTTCGATATAGGGGTCGTCCGCGGCAAAGCCCCGGGCCAGGGCGCGCACCTTTTCCTCGCTGGTCAGCCCTTCCTTTTCCCGCATGTCCTTTGGC
>CACWWM010000456.1 GCA_902764565.1 uncultured Eubacteriales bacterium | reverse complement strand
AGGGCGGAGAAGCCGGCGTTGGCAATCCAGTAAATGCACAGAGCGGCGGGGAACATGAAGCCCCACAGAATGGTCAGCAGGGGCATCATATACATCATGGTCTTGCCGGTGCCGTTGGTCTCGGCGCTGCCGTTGCCCTTCATGCTGATAATGGACATCAGCAGCTGGGCACCGGCGGCGATAAAGGGCAGCAGCAGGATGCCCCAAACGGCCCAACCGCCGCCGGGGAACAGGCTGCGCACGTCGTTGGCGCGGGAAGCCAGATCCAGACCCAGGAAGTTGTAATCCAGGTCGATCAGGCCCTTGAACTGACCGGCGAAGTTGCTCCAATGCTCATGGACGAACTTGGCCAGGAAGATCTGCTCATAGGCCTGGTTCCGTCCGTCAGCCACCGTATAGCCCAGGGTCGTGGCCAGATTGCGCACCTGCTCGATGGTCTCGTTGGACATGGTCATGAAATACCGCAGGGGCATACGGATGATGGAATACAGGGCGATCAGAATGGGGAAGGGGATAAACTTCCTGGATTTCCTTCATCTTGGGCTGGAACTTGTTCATGCGCAGCATGCTCTTCTTGCTCTTGAGCTGGAAGGGCAGCAGGATCAGCTTGACCACCAGCGTGAAGAGGATGATGGCCACACCGTAGGAGCCCGTAACGCTGTAAAACAGGCGGGTCAGCCATGCAAAGGGAATACAGATATAATATCCCAGTTGTCCTAACATGTACTTTTTACCTCCGTTGTCTTTACAATTGGAACGAGGTCTCGGGGAACCTCCGCTCAGGGAACGGGATCGTACCCGCCCTTGTGGAACGGATGGCAGCGCAGCAGACGCTTGGCGGCCAGCAGGCCGCCCTTGGCTGCGCCGTATTTTTCAATGGCCTCCGCCGCGTATTCCGAGCAGGTGGGAATATAACGGCAGCGGGGCGGCAGGCCGGGCGATATGGACCGCTGATAAAAGCGGATCGCCGCGATCATGGGCTTTTTCACAGCTCCGGCTCCTTCCGCAGCTCCAGCTTCCCCAGCGCCTCCAGAAAAGCGGTCTCAAGCCGCTGATAGGCGGTGTGGGCAGCGCGGATGCGGGCCACCACGATCACGTCGTAGCCCGGTTTCATTTCTTCTCGGTGCAGGCGGTATATTTCCCGCAGCTGGCGGCGGACCCGGTTGCGGATCACGGCCTTTCCCAGCTTGGTGCTGACCGTGACGCCCAGACGGCTTTTGCCCTGGCGATTTTTCTGACAATAGACCACCATGCACGGCGTAACGGCGGATCTGCCCTTCCGGTAGATCCGGCGGAACTCATAGTTCTCTTTTACCGTGGTCTCTGCTCGCATGGGATCTCTCCTTTTCGCTGCCGGGGAAACACGACAAGGGACGGCAGGTTCCCCTTTTCACCGTCCCTGTTGTTTTTTTCAGATGATGGTTGTGCGCTGCACCTTTCGCTTCCCCTTAGTGGGTCAGACGGGCGCGGCCCTTCGCGCGGCGGCGGGCCAGGACCTTACGGCCGTTGCTGGTGGCCATTCTCTTGCGGAAACCGTGCTCCTTGGAGCGCTGGCGCTTCTTGGGCTGATAGGTACGGAACATTGCGTGACACCTCCATCTCTTTTGATTCATTGGGCGGCGGTTCGCTTCCTGCCGTCCATACTCGACAGCAGAGGGCTCTGCCCTTCTGCCGCAGTCGACACATGGTTCGCCATTTTGTAAACAGCGTAATGGTTATTATACAGAAACCCTCCTGCCGTGTCAACATAAAGTTTCTGCCGCCCTTTCTTCCCCGGCGTTGGAATAACTTCCTTTTTTCATCTGCATTTATACCGTATCTTGTGTTTTTCTTTTTTTGCTTTTTACACATCTTGTGTCCTGTTTTCCGGCAAAAAAAGATACCTTTATTTAATATATAACTATAGACTTTTTCCACCGTTTTTGTTAAAATAAATCATATAGTTTTACGCTGGCGGGTCATGTCCTTTCCGCCGGCACAGACAGATAACGGGAAAGGGGAGCTTGCTTTGAATTCCTACGCAGACGTATGGGCGGCCGTGGTGGCGCGGCTGCGCACAAAGCTGTCCGATACCACCGTCAACACCTGGTTTGACGAGGTGGAGGTGGTCACCATGGAGGACTCCGCCTTCGTTCTTCACTGCGGCAACGCCTTCAAAAAGAGCGTCATTGAAAAGAGCTATCTTCAGCACATCAAGGCTGAGCTGAAGGATATTTTCTCCACGGATCTGGAGATCAAGCTGCTGGATGACGAAAT
>CACWWM010000455.1 GCA_902764565.1 uncultured Eubacteriales bacterium | reverse complement strand
AAAAAGGCCTGGAGCTTTTCAACTTGCCCTGGCCGATTTTCCTGATCGTTACCGTGGTGTGCTTAGCCGCCACCTATCTGGGCGTGCTGCCCGCCGGGATGACCGGCTGCTTCCTGTTCATGATCGTGCTGGGCACCATCCTGGGCTGGATCGGCGACCATACCCCCGTCATCAAGGATTTCCTGGGCGGCGGCGCTATCGTGTGCATCTTCGGTTCCGCCCTGCTGGTGTATTTCCACCTGATCCCGGACGGCACGCTGACCACCCCCTTAAAGAGCCTGAACCTGGTGGATAAGATCAACACCTTTTTCAAGGGCGACGGCGCTTTCCTGGATTGGTACATCGCCGCCCTGATCACCGGCTCCATCCTGGGCATGAACCGAAAGCTGCTGGTGAAAGCCGCGGCCCGTTACTTCCCCGCCATTTTCGGCGGCCTGATCCTGGCTTTCGGCCTGTGCATGGGCGTGGCCGCGCTGATGGGCTATCCCGTTATGAACGCGCTGCTTTTGATCGCCCTGCCCATCATGGGCGGCGGCATGGGCGCCGGGGCGACCCCGCTTTCCAAGATCTTTGAAGCCAGCTCCTCCATGAGCGCGACGGAAGCCCTGTCCGTCATGACCCCCGCCGTGGCCATCGGCAACGCCGTGTCCATCGTGCTGGCGGGCATCCTGGTCAAGGTGATCAAGGGCAAGCTGAACGCATATGGACCCCAAGGAACTGGAAATCAGCCCCGAAATGCAGCAGAAGCGCGACCATATCGACGTGAAGAACCTGGGCATCGGCCTGCTCACCTCCGGCGCGTTCTTCGCCTGGGGCTTCATCCTGCAGGGGCTGTGGAACGCCCTGGGCACCGGCATCACCATCCACGCCTACGCCTGGATGATCATTACCGTGGCCATCTGCAAGATCACCAACATCGTGCCGGAAAGCATCGAAGTGGCCTGCTTCCAGTGGTTCCAGTTCGTGATGAAGAACCTGACCAACATGCTGCTGGTGGGCATCGGCATCTGCTATCTGGATATCGGCACCGTGATTTCCAGCTTCTCCGTCACCTACCTGCTCCTCTGCGCCGCCACCTGCATCGGCGCCTTCGCGGGCGCGGCCCTCATCGGCAAGCTGGTGGGCTTCTATCCCTTTGAAGCGGGCGTTACCGCCGGCCTGTGCATGAGCAACATGGGCGGCACCGGCGACGTGGCCGTGCTTTCCGCCGCCGACCGCATGGAGCTTATGCCCTTCGCGCAGATTTCCTCCCGCCTGGGCGGCGCGGTCATCCTGCTGCTGGCCAGCCTGATGCTCTCCATCCTGGCCCAGTTCATCGTCACCGCCAGCCCCGAGGCCGCCGAAACGGCCAGGCAGGCGCTGGAAGCGGCCAAATCCGCCGCCGTGATGCTGCCGCTGGCGTAATCCCTTCGCGCGTTTCCGTATTGCAGTATAAGGAGGATCATATTCCATGAATTCCAAAATCATTGCTGTTCACAATTCCGGTCAGGGCTTTATCGACGCGCAGCAGGAAACCAGAGAATTTGCCGCGCAGGCCGGGCTTTCCCCCAAGCAGGGCACGCAGCTGTGCCTGATCACGGAAGAAATGCTCTCCCTGGTGCATAGCGTGACCGGGACGCTGAACGCCGAATTCAGGCTGGAAAACGAAGGAACGGAATGCAAGCTGCACCTGACGGCCAGGCAAAAGCTGGGGAACACGCAGCGCAACGACCTGATCGAATCTTCCAGCTCCGGGAAAAACGAAGCTGCCAAGGGCTTCCTGGGCAAGCTGCGGGAGATGTTCGTTTCGGCCCTGTCCGTGGGCGGCGATATTGAAAAATATTACGGCTCCGAGGCCTACAGCGACGATATCAGCGATAAAATCATCGCCATGCCCAAATGGGATAAGTACGAGCGGTCCGTCCTGCTCGCTTTGTCGGACGACGTGAAGGTGAGCATCAAGGGCGGCGTCGTGGATTTGACCGTATTGAAAAAACTCTGATGCTGCCGCACAGAGAGAACCATGAAATAGGAGAGTGTGCTATGACCATTACCGAAAACAGAAACGGAGATTCCCTGACCATCGCATTGGAAGGCCGGTTGGAAACTTCCACGGCCCCCGAACTGGACGCCGCGCTGCAAAAGGTGCTGCCGGGCCTGGATGAACTGATTTTCGATTTTGAAAAGCTGGACTATGTATCATCGGCCGGTCTGCGGGTGCTGCTGTCCGCCCACAAAGCGCTGATGGGCAAAAAGGGCATGATCATCCGCAACGCCAACGAACTGGTCCTGGAGGTTTTTGAAGTCACCGGCTTCGACAGCCTCCTGACGATTGAAAAGTAAGCCGAAACGATCTGCGGAGGCCTGTTCTGAATGCGTGAACAGGCCTCCGTTCCTGTGTGTTTCGCGGAAAGCAGGCATCGTTCTATGAAAACAATCCAGGTGGTGGCCGCAATCATTCGGCAGGGAGAC
>CACWWM010000454.1 GCA_902764565.1 uncultured Eubacteriales bacterium | reverse complement strand
GCGTCGCCGAGGAGAAAAATTCTGGAGCGGAGCTTGCCCCCGCGGAAGAATTTTTCATTCCGCTCAAATATTCTGTCCGTGAGCCGTTAGGCGAACAAGAAAATTTGCAATCCGTGAAAAGTGATTCTTCACTTTTCACGGAAGCATCGGCTTTGCCGATGCGCTGGCCTCGAACGTCTTCTGCTTGTTATTCCGGCACTTTCGTCGTATACAGCAGTCCCAGATCCCACAGCATGCTGCTGGACAGGTACTTGTCCCGGATATCGCGGCTGCCGATGAAGGCGTTTTCGGTGTCCTCGCGGCTGATGCCGATATCGGCGGGGGTCATGGGCATGCCCAGGTTTTCCATCATGGCGGCGATGGCTTCGGTCTCGGGCAGCTCCTCGGCGATGAAGCGCTGGATCTCGTCCCAGCCGTTCATGATGTTGTCCAGGCGCACGGCGTGGCGGGCCTTGTCGTTCTTGTGGAACACGGTGTGCTCCTGGTGGATGACGGTCTCGGCGGCCTTGCCGAAGATGCGGCGGATCATGGCCTCCCATTCCTCATTGGAGAAGCTGTTGATAAAGTCCTCGGCCACTTGGCGGTCGGGGGTGAGCTTGCGGATCTCATCGTAGAGCTTGAGCACGATCAGCGTGCCCACGCCCACCTGGATGCCGTGCAGCTCGTAGGGGGTGCCGCGATCCAGGGCCATCATCTCCCACAGGTGGCTGAAATAGTGCTCCAGGCCGCTGGCGGGGCGGCTGATGCCGGCGTAGCTCATGGCGATGCCGCTGAGCACCAGGCCCTCCACCGTGGCGCGCACGGCCTTTTCGTCGCGGCTTTTGAGGCCCGGGGCGCTCTCCACGATGCGGCGCAGGCTCTCCCGCATGAGGCCCGCGATGTTTTCGCAGTAGTATTCGCCGGTCACCAGGTTGCTGATGCGCCACTCGCACAGGGCGATGTACTTGGCCAGCATGTCGCCGAAGCCCGCCCACAGCATGCGCATGGGGGCGTTGCGCATGATCTCGGTATCGCAGATGATGGCGGCGGGGGCGGCGTTATAGAGGCTCACCTTGATGCGCTCGCGGATCATGCTGCTGCTGTTGCTGGCGTAGCCGTCCATGCTGGGGGCGGTGCCGATGATCAGCTGCTTTTTGCCGATGGCGTGGCACAGCACCTTGCAGCAGTCGTTGATGACGCCGCTGCCGATGCCCATCACGCAGTCGCAGGTGGGATCAAAGGCCATGGTCAGGCTGCCCACGGCGTATTCGTCGGGCTCCACGTGGGCCATGGGGAAGCAATACAGGGTATATTCGATGCCCGCGGCCTCCAGCACGGGGCGCACGGCGTCCCAGGCGGCGGCGCGGGTGTTCACGTCGCACACGATGAAGGGCTTGGTGCCGCCCACCGCGCGGATGCCCTCGGGGATATATTTCACCGCGCCGGGCTCGATGCGCAGAAAGTCCATGTCCACCCTGTGCACCCGGCCGCAGGCGCAGGCGTGGCCGCCCTTGGCGATCAATTCATTCAGAGAAGCCTTGGCAAAATCCAACATGATTTTCGCTCCTTCGTGATAGATTTATATTGATATTTTAGCACTTTTCGGGGCGGTGTCAAGGATGCAGAACCGGGGCTTTGAAAACAGAAATTGGCAGGGGAGAACGATAAGGGCCTCCGCGGCCCTTATGATCCTGCGCCAGGGTATTTCATACCCTGGACCCATAACAAACAAATTGCGCCTGTAACTTGAAGGACGCAAAGAGAGCTTCCGGGCATAAGAAAAACCGATGGCCAGCCAGAAAATGAATTTATTCATTTTCTGATCTGCCCAGCGGTTTTTCGCTGTGCGTTTTACGCACAGCGCGCCAGCGAAGCTGGCTGCCCGGAAGCGATGGACTGCGTTATCCAAGCAACTGCGGAACGTTGCTTATTATTCAAGTTACGCAGCATCCGCCGCTGCCAGGGTCTGGGGTGGGGCTCCCACCCCAGCGGGAGTTTGAGGGCAGCGCCCTCATCGTAACCTCGTCAAATTTCTGTTTGTGTAAGCTTTCAATCAGGGTT
>CACWWM010000453.1 GCA_902764565.1 uncultured Eubacteriales bacterium | reverse complement strand
ACAGCTGGAAGGACTGCGGCGGGGCGCTGTGAAGCGCATTGTCATGGCCGGGGCCGACGCCTGCGCGGAAGCGGAAAAGCAGGCCATCGAGGAATACCATCATGTAGGTAAAACGGGCAGCATGCGGGAAAACGTGCGGCCCGGCGCTTATCATGAATCCATGGGCAGCGGCAGCGTGAACGTGTATCCCCAGGGCGAGGACAGCAAGGGTGTGGGCAACGCTCTGAAAGCCTTTGTCATTGACCGGGGCATCGGGCAGCGGCCCAACACCAAACGCAGCCGGGGCAGGACGCCCAACCGCACCGGCGACCGCTTTCTTACCAGAAAAACGGCGAAAAGAGCGGAGGACGTGACCGTCCGGGCCATGGAAGAGGCGTTCGATCAGATCATCCAGGAAAACAACAAATGACGGAGGAGTTGATATTCTATGGCGAAAGTGGGAATCAAGTGCCTGACCTACGCGAAAGTCACCGGCGGCGGCGACGGCAGCGCCATGGTCTATTCCGGCGGCAAAATGCTGGAAGATTATCTTTGCAAGGCGGAGCTCAAGGAAAACCGGAGCAAGCAGCAGGAGTTCGCCGACGACCATCAGATCGACGGGGAGAATGTGCTGAACAACGTGAGTCTGCTGCTGGAGCTGGCCAACAACTGCGAAAGCATCAAGACGGATATGCTGGGCCACGAAGCGGAAGGCGAGGACCTGATCGTCACCGGTGATGACGCGCCCTTTGTGGGCGTGGGCTACATCACCAAGAACCGCTTCAAGGGTACCGTCACTTTTGAGCCCTATTGGGTGTACAAAATCCAGATGGGAAGCGACGGGGTGAACGCGGAAACCCGCAAGGAAAACGCCCAGTGGGGTCACGAGAACCTGAGCGGCGACGGACTGGGCGTGGTGTTGACCGAGGGCGGCAAAACCTACTTCTACGCCCATCGGGATGGCTTGGAAAGCGAGTCCCTGGCCAAGACCTGGCTCAAAAACAAAGCGGGGATTACCTGATTGCATCAGGCGGAGAGGGCAAGCCCCCTTTCCGCTTGTTTTGCGATACGGACGCTGAGAGGAGGGCCACAATGGCCAAGATCAGGATCAACGGGGAGGAATACGATCTGCGCTCTTCGCATGTTTCGGGCCGGAGAACGGAAGGTGAGCATGATCAAGGCCATGTTCCGTATTCTGGCCAATAGTGGACGGAAACGGGCGGGCCTGGAGGAAAATGTATCCGCCGACGTTATCGACAGCTGCAGCCTGGCGGACATGAGCCGGATTGCCCGGGCGCTGAACCAGACCATGGAGGAAGCCATGCGCGCCGAAACCGTAAACGGCGGCGAGGCCGACGACGAAGTCCATGACGAATACATGGAAGAATTGGAGCGGCGGGAAAAAAACGGATAGACCGGCGGGGCATGCGGGCCGTGGAGTACTACGGCTACGCGCTCATCGCCGGGATCGGCCACGACGAGGCGGCAGGGATGCTGCCCGGTTACATTTTGGACATGTATATGATCCGGCTGCGGTATGACGCCCGGCTGGCCGGGGCGAACATGGAGAAACGGGCTTTCGGCTGAGGAGGCGGGATATGGCTCAGGAAATCAAACGGAGAATCGTGCTGGAAGGGGAAAAAGAGTACAGCGCGGCCCTCAAAGAGGCCCAGCGCAATCTGAAAACCCTGCGCAGCGAGCTCAAGGCGGAAACCGCAGAACTGGGGGCCAACGCCACCGAACAGCAGAAAAACGAGACCCGGGCCCGGAACCTGCAAAAGCAAATCGCCGAGCAGGAAAAGATCGTCAAAACCCTCCGGGCAGCCCTGGCCGAGGCAAAGGAAGAATACGGCGACAACGAGGAAGTGGTCGCCAAGTGGGAACAAAAGCTCAATGACGCCCGGGCCACCCTGGCTGAGATGAAGAATGGGCTGGCCGAAGCCTCCCAGGCGGTTCGGGAAACGGGCAGCAGCTTCCGGGAGGCGACGGATGGAGCGGCGGCTGCTGTGGTGGCCACCAAGAGCGCCGCCGACGCCATGGGCGAGCTGGGCAGCGTGGGCGAAGCCGTGTCCGGGGCCATTGAGGGCGTCTTTTTCGGCATGATCCGCGTCATAGAGGACGCTGTTTCCGCCCTGTGGGACATGGTATCCGAAACCGCCGCCAAGGTGAATGGCTGGGAGGATATCGCCGGATACTGGGGCGCCGATACCCAGACCATCCAGCAGTATGCCCGGGCTGTGGCCGCCAGCGGCAACGCCTTTGAGGATCTGAACAGCGCTGTGTCCAAGCTGGTGTTGGGCGGAAAGACCGATAAGATAACAGAGCTCCTGGGGATCAGCGGCGTCAACTATACCAATGACTGGGACTACGCCATCGCCGCCCTCTCCCAACTGTATGAGCTGCGGAAAAGCGGCCAGGATATGGACCCCGTGTTCGAGGAAATCTTCGGGGAGCGGAAATCCACCAAAGTGATGGATCTGATCAACGATTGGGAAACCATCACCGGGCTGCTGGCGGAGAACAACACGCTGGAAATCACCGTCGCCAACGGCTGGTTCCGCAGGACCAATGCGCCATGGACCGGAACCCGGAATCCTGACGAGTTCCTTCCGGCCATGCTCATTGCCGCCCTTCACCTGGTCCGGGAAGACGGCAGTGAGGAAACCATCCTGACGGATGAGTCCTGGGAGGTATCCGAAAGCACCGTCACTCTCAGCGGAATCTTTCTCGGTGAGGACGTGGATATGACCCGGGAGCCTGCATTTGTCCCGGCAATAACCTGTGATTTTCCGAAATCCATGCTGGTCCCCCAGGAGGGGCCGGAAGTGCATGAACAGGAAACCGTATATCCCTGTGCTTCCTTCCGGACACCCCGGGGAGAATGGGTCATCGATTTCGGACA
>CACWWM010000452.1 GCA_902764565.1 uncultured Eubacteriales bacterium | reverse complement strand
AATCAGGAGGATGTCATGGAAAAAACAGCCGTCGTCACCTATTATCATCATTCCGGGTTCACGGTGGAGGTGATGGACACCCTGCTGGTGTTCGATTACTGGCGGGGTGAGAACGGGGAACTGCCGGAAAACGTCCAGCTTCGGGAGCAGGATCTGGCGGGGCACAAGCGGGTGCTGGTTTTCGTATCCCACAGCCATGAGGATCACTTCGACGATATCATTTATTCCTGGGATTACCAGCGCCTGGGCATCACCTACATTATTTCGGACGATCTGCCCATTGGAAAACGGGGCAAGCGGGTGAAGCCCGGCGACACCCTGACCGTGGGCGACGCTGAAATCCGGGTGTTCGATTCCACGGACAAAGGCGTGTCCTTCTATGTATCGCTGTACGGCCTGAATATTTTCCACGCCGGGGATCTGAATCTGTGGCACTGGCGGGAGGAAAGCACCCTGCGGGAAATCGCCCAGGCGGAAAAGGATTTTTACGCCGCCATGGCGCCCATCGACCACCTGCCTATGGACATCGCCATGTTCCCGGTAGACCCCCGCATGGGCGGCCTGTACGAAGCGGGAGCCAATTATTTCGTCATGTCCGTAAAGCCCCGGGTTTTCCTGCCCATGCACTGGCAGGGCCGGGCCGAGGTGGCCCAGAGCTATGCCCGCAAAAACAAGACCCGGTACACCGAGGTGCTGGCCCTTACACAGCCCCGGGAACAGGCGGAGCTTACCTTCCTGGACGATCAGGAACTGCACATCCACATTTCCGCGCCCATGCCGGAAACCAGTCCCGAAGAGAGCGAAGGGCGGCTGGACGGCCTGGCGGGCAGCGATCCCTTTGCCAATTCCGACCTGCCGGTACAGCTGTAAAAAATCAGGCTGCCGACGCTGTGGCCCGTTTCCGGGGCATGGAGCGCCGCGCAGCCTGTTTTTTCACGGGGAAGAAGTCAGTCAAAGTGAATATGGCAGTAGCCGTTGGGGTTCTTTTCCAGATACTTCTGGTGGTATTCCTCCGCTGAAAAGAAGTTCTGCAGGGGCTGGTTTTCCACCGCCTGCAGGGGCTGGTTTTCCACCGCCAGGGGCTTGTCATAGCGGCGGGAAAGGTCCTGCAGGGCCGCTGTGACGGTGGGGGCGTCGGCGGGATCAGTGTAATAGATACCGGTGCGGTACTGGATGCCGAAATCCTCTCCCTGGTGGTTCACGGCGGTGGGATCGATCACCTGGAAATAGCGTTCCAGCAGCTCCCGCAGGGGCAGCCGGGCGGGATCGTATACCACCCGCACGGTTTCCGCGTGGCCCGCGCCGTGCTTCACCTGCTCGTAGGTGGGGTTTTTGGCTTCGCCGTTGGCGTAGCCCACTTCCGTTTCGGTCACGCCGTCCATGAGGTCAAAATACTTCTGGCAGCCCCAGAAGCAGCCGCCGGCCAAATAAATGGTTTTTTCCATGGGGGTCAGTCCTTTCATGGATTTTTCTATGATGTGGGCAAAGGCTTCCAGACCTTGCCGGTCCTGCTCGGAAAAACGGTTGAGAACGGGACTGTCGATATCCAGCACAGCGGCCGCCCGGCCCCGCCTGTCCCGGAGGGGAATCACGATTTCAGACTGGGATGCGCTGTCGCAGGCGATATGGCCGGGGAAAACGTGCACGTCCGGCACAAGCTGCGTGCGGTTTTCCCGCAGGGCCGCGCCGCATACGCCCTTTTCGCGGGGGATACGGATGCAGGCCACTTTCCCCTGGAAGGGGCCCAGCACCAGGCCGGGGCCGTCCACGGTATAAAACCCGGCCCAGTTGATGTCCGGCAGCGTTTCCCACAGCAGGGCCGAGGCGTTGGCGAACAGGGCCACATACCAGCCTTCGGACTGGGCCAGGGCTTCCATTTGTTCATTCAAAAGCGCGTAATCCACGGTCATGCTTCCAACCCCGCTTTCCGGATAAAGAATTTGCCCGTCCGGGCGATCAGCCGCAGCAGTTCCGGGTGCAGCTCCTGGGGAAAGGCGCGGACGGCCCCGTCCGTTTCGAAGCTCAGCGCCCCGTGATAATCCAGCCGTTTCAGGCCGTCCACAAAGCGATCCCAGTCCAGGATGCCCGTGTAGGGAGCCACGTGCTGGTCGCTCACGCCGTTGTTGTCGTGAATGTGGAAGGCCAGGATGCGCTTGCCCAGCATCGCCATTACGTTGCGGATGTCCTTGCCCAGCAGCAGGGCGTGGCCTGTGTCCAGGCAGAAGCCGAACCGTTCTTCCCCCGCCAGCTTGTTCAGCTCGTCCACATAGCGGCAGGCGATATCAAAGTCCGAGCAGCAGGCGGAATAGATTTTGCCCCGGCGTCCGGAAAACATATTTTCCAGCAGGATGCGCACGCCGTATTTTTTCGCGGCGGGAATCAGGCGGGTGTAGCGGTCCATGTTCACGGCCCATTCTTCATCGGGGTCCATGGCCTTGTCGTATCCGTTGAAAAAGGGATGGATCACAAGCCGGGAACAGCCGATAGACCCGCACCCCATGATGGTTTTTTCCAGGACCTGCATCAGGAATTCACTGTATTCGTCCTCGCCGGCGATACTGGAGGGGAAGGGGGCATGGGCCTGATAATTGCAAAGGCCGTACTTTTCCGCCGCGTCTTTATAGGGCCGGAAATAGCGCAGACAGGCTTCCCCCTCGGCCTCGAAGGCCGGGGAGCGCAGCTTGGCTTTCACGTCCGCGTTGCTCAGACCGCCTGAAAGCCAGCTTCTTTGATCATCCGGTAGGCTTCATCCACGCCGTAAAGCTGGCACAGCTCGCAGGTCTGCACGCTGATCATGGTCATTGTCCTTTTCCTCCGGTTTTTCTGTCGCTGCAATGCGCTGGCTCAAGGCGGGATGCGGAGGCCAGCTCCCCCAAAGTTTCCCTTTTCAGAAAACGGTTGGTTTCTGAAAATCCGGGCGTTTTTCCTTGCAAAAGACTATCACAACGGGGGCGCGCTGTCAACCGAAAAACGACTGTCGGGCGCATGATTTTCCAGAATCTTGCAATCGGGAAAAGGATCGGTTATAATGAATGTGCCGATGAACAATTCTGATATGAAAAGAGGTTGATGTTCCATGAAGAAAATG
>CACWWM010000451.1 GCA_902764565.1 uncultured Eubacteriales bacterium | reverse complement strand
GCTTGCCGTCCGCCATGAAGCGGAAGGAAACGGCGGGGTGGCTGAGGATCAGCCGGGCCATGAGCTCGCTGACGGCGGCGGTTTCGGCGGCGGGCTTTTTTAAAAACTTCCTGCGCACGGGGGCGTTATAAAACAATTCCTTCACCGTGAAGGTGGTGCCCTCCGGGCAGGCGGCGTCCTGAATGTCCAGAATGTCGCCGCCTTCGTTGCGCACCAGCACGCCCATTTCCTGGCCCCTGGCGCGGGTTTGGCAGGTGAGCTTGCTCACCGCCGCGATGGAGGCCAGGGCCTCCCCCCGGAACCCTAAGGAGCGCACACCGTATAAATCCTCGGCTGTTCTGATCTTGCTGGTGGCGTGGCGGGCGAAGGCTAAGCGAATGTCGCTGGGCTGGATGCCGCTGCCGTTGTCCGCCACCCGGAAGGAGGCAAGCCCCCCTTCCTTAATGTCCACGGTAATGGCCGTAGCCCCCGCGTCCATGCTGTTTTCCACCAATTCCTTGATGGCCGCCGCGGGCCGTTCCACCACTTCCCCGGCGGCGATCTGGCCGATGACCTCGGGGGGGAGTTGACGAATATGGGCGATTTCCATTTAATAATCTCCTGTATTGTAATTAGTGTGAAGTGTGGAGAGTGGAGTGTGGAGTTTTATTTTGAAGTATTGTTATGGTCGTAGAAGAGAGCATTTTTCGCAGTTCTTCAGCATCATGAAAGAGGCTGTCATACTGTTTTTTCGTCAGATAATCTGTTTGGTACAATAAATCCAGCCAATAGAGCGTTTCTGCCGTTTCCTTCAAAGCAATATATATTTTCGCAAGGAAATCATTCCGGCTGATCGCACATTCCGACTCCGCCAAATTTGCCCCGATGGAAGTCCCTGCCCGAAGCAACTGTTTGGACAAAACAAATTCCCGTTTTTCTTTATAAAGATAACGGTACAGGCGAACGATTCTGATGGCAAATTTTTTGCTCTTTTCTCCAACCAGACTCACAGTATCACAACCTTTGATTCACAAATTAAAACTCCACACTCCACTCTCCACACTCCACACTGCCTTAGAGTTTCATGGCCTTTTCTTTCAGCAAAAACAGCTTGTTCAGCGCGTCGATGGGCGTCATGGCCATCACGTCCAGGGCGCGGATTTCCTCCACGAATTCCGTTTTCTGGTATTCCATCAAATCAACCTGTTCGTTCTTTTTCTTGTGGCCCGCGCCCAAAATATTCTGGCCGATGGTGTTCTGGTTCACGTTGTTGACTTCCAGGCGGGCCATGATCTCCTGGGCCCGCGCCACCACGGGCCGGGGAACGCCCGCCAGGTGCGCCACGTACACGCCGAAGCTCTTGTCTGCGCCGCCGGGCACGATTTTGCGCAGGAAGATCACTTCCTCCCCGTGCTCCTTGACCGACACGCAGAATGGGTGGCGAACAGGGTCTTGGCCCCGGACTTTTTCTGGTCGGCCAGGTATTCCACCGCCGCCCAGGCGATGGACAGGCCGTCGAAGGTGCTGGTGCCCCGCCCGATCTCGTCTAAAATCACCAGGGACTTATTGGTGGCGTTGCGCAGGATGTAGGCCATTTCGCTC
This sequence comes from uncultured Eubacteriales bacterium, assembly GCA_902764565.1. GTDB lineage: Bacteria > Bacillota > Clostridia > Christensenellales > Aristaeellaceae > RUG563. The sequence continues at coordinate 2,649 of CACWWM010000451.1, read as the reverse complement.
ATTTCCACCATGAAGGTGCTCTGGCCCGTGGCCAAATCGTCGGACGCGCCCACCCGGGTATACACCCCGTCCACCAGGGAAATATCCGCTTCCCTGGCGGGCACGAAGGAACCCATGTGGGCCATCAGGGTAATCAAGGCCACCTGCCGCATATAGGTGCTTTTGCCCGCCATGTTGGGGCCGGTGATGATCTGCACCCGGTGCTCCTGGGTGTCCAAATAGGTGTCGTTGGGCACAAATTCCATGTCCGGCAGGGTGTTTTCCACCACGGGATGGCGGCCGTCCTTGATGTCGATAACGCCTTCTTCGTTGATTTTCGGGCGGGTGTAATGGTTGAGCAGCGCCACCCGGGCCAGGGACAGCAGGGCGTCCAGGGTCTTGTAAGCCAGGGCGGTGGATTGCAGGCGGCCCATATTGGCGCTGATCTCGTCCCGGATCTGCTCAAACAGGGTCATTTCCAGCTTGGCGGCCTGCTCCTGGGCCCCGGTCACCTTGCTTTCGATCTCCTGCAGTTCGTCGGTGGTGAAGCGCTCGCTGTTGGCCAGGGTCTGGCGGCGGCGGTAGCGCAGGGGCACCAGGGAATAATTGGATTTGGTGACCTCGATGTAATAGCCGAACACCCGGTTGTACTGGATGCGCAGGTTCTTGATGCCCGTTTCTTCCCGTTCTTTGGCCTCCAGATCCAGAATCCACTGCTTGCCCTCGGTGGAGGCCCGGCGCAGCTCGTCCAACTGTTCATTGTACCCGGCGCGGATGAAATTGCCGTCGGACAATTGCAGCGGCGCGTCGGGGGAAATGCCCCGGCGCAGAAGGTCGGTGAGCTCCGGCAGGGGGTCCAGCAAATCCTTTAAGAAGGAAACCGCCTCCCCCGGCACGTTCCCAAGCAGGGTGATGATTTCCGGGGCCTTTTCCAGGGAACGCAGCAGGCTCAAGCAGTCCCGGGCGTTCAGCGTATGATAGGAAACCTTGGAAAGCAGCCGTTCCATATCGTACACCTGGGAAAGCTGATCCCGAAGGTTCTGGGAAAGCACGTGCTGGCTGTAAAACGCCTCCACGGCGGAGAGGCGGGCTTCGATCTTTTCCCGGCTGAGCAGGGGCTTTTCCACCCAGGAGCGCAAAAGCCTGCCGCCCATGGCGGTGACGGTTTCGTCCAGGATGGAAAGCAGCGAACCCTTGGCACTGCGGCCCCGGATGGTTTCGGTCAGCTCCAAATTCCGGCGGGTGGAGGCGTCCAGGGGCATCACGTCGCCCTTTTCGATCACCCGCAGGGAGGAAATATGCTGGAGGGCGTTCTTCTGCGTTTCGTTCAGATACCGCATCAGCGCTCCGGCGGCCTGTGCGGCCACGGACAGGGAAGCGTCCAGCCCCAAAGCGATCAGGGAAGAAACGCCGAAGTGGGTCAGCAGCGTTTCCCTTGCGTTCTGGCTCTGGTACGCGGCGGCGGCGTAGGCCCGGCACACGATCGATCCAGGGCCGATTTCAGGGCGGCGGGGGTGTTTTCCATCTGCTGCACGTAAAATTCCCCGGTGGATACGTCGCAGGCCGCCACGCCGCAGCGCTTGCCGTTCACGCACACGGAGCAAAGGAAATTGTTCCGCTTTTCCCCGATGACGGAGGAATCGGTCAGCGTGCCCGCCGTGACGATGCGGATGATGTCCCGGTCTACCAGTCCTTTCGCCAGCGCCGGGTCCTGCATCTGTTCCCCGATGGCTACCCGATACCCCCGTTCCACCAGCCGGGCCACATAGGTGTCCACGGCGTGGTAGGGCACGCCGCACATGGGGGCGCGCTCCTCAAGGCCGCAGTCCTTGGCGTCCTCAAAGAACATTTCGTAAAAATCGCCCACCCGGAAAAAAAGCAGGGTGTCCGGGTTTTGTTCTTTCAGGCGCATGTATTGCTGCATCATGGGAGACAACGTGGCCATCGGTTGACGCTCCTTCCGTCGCGTTCAGTCAAGACGGCTGACGCCGTCTTGACTGGTTTTCATCAATTTCCTGTAAAATGGCATTTCCGTCATCTTCGATTCCGGAAACGCTCATTTTACGGCCGGAAATCGATAGCGGAAGCAACCTTCGGTTGCTCCTCGGCGACGTACACGCCGCCGCCTGCGGAATGATTGATGAAAGGGCTGCGGCCCTTTCATACTATGCCGCCGCAGCCGCCGCCGGCATTGCCGTTGGGGTTTAACACGGCGGAAAGCTCGCCGTTTACCTGGCCCATCATATCGGAAAACTGCTTCCGGGCGGATTGCAGCGCCTGATACATGGGCATGGCCTTGATCTGGCCGTGCACTTCCTCCAGCTCACGGGCCAAAGCGTCCATCTGGTCGAAATCCGGTTCCTTTTTCAGGGTGATTTCCTCGATGTCCCGATGGATGCCGTCGTACTTTTTGTACAGGGCCTGCAATTGCTCGTCCTGGCCCGCGGCGTCCTCCGTGGCCCGCATGGCGATATATTCCGGGGACTGGGCGATCACGCCCGCCAATTCCTTGGCTTTTTCAATGACTGACTGACTCATGCTGTTTATTCTCCTTCTATGATTTTTCCCTTGAGGGTGGTCTTGCTGGCGGCGGTGATTTTCACCGGCACGATTTTGCCCACCAGGTTAGCATTCCCTTCAAAGTTGACGCTGATGTTCCGGGAGGTTTTG
>CACWWM010000450.1 GCA_902764565.1 uncultured Eubacteriales bacterium | reverse complement strand
TACATCACCCACGATTTGGGCGTGGTGGCCAACGTGGCCGACCGGGTGGCCGTCATGTACGCCGGGGACATCGTGGAAATCGGCCTGGCCCGGGAAGTGTTTTACGACGCCAAGCACCCCTACACCTGGGCGCTGCTCTCTTCCCTGCCCCAATTGGGCGTAAAGGGCGAAAAGCTGTTTTCCATCCAGGGCACGCCTCCCAGCCTGTATCAGGAAATCAAGGGGGACGCCTTCGCTCCCCGGAATCCCCAGGCGCTGAAAATCGATTTCGAGCGGCGGCCCCCGCTGTTTGAGGTCAGCCCCACCCACTTCGCCCGCACCTGGTTGCTGCACCCCGACGCGCCCAAGGTGGAGCCGCCGCCGGTTCTCAAACGGCTGAAACAGGAGAATTACGATTAGTTCTCTGGGGGAAACCATTCTTTGCTTCCCTGGGCCTTCCGGCCCGGCCTCCGCTGAAAATATGCCAAAAGGCATATTTCCCAGGCGCTACGGCCCCAAAGAAGGTTTCTCCCAGCCCTCCCTTCCAAGAACGCAGCAGAGAAATGGTTCTTCATGACAGATTGATTTGCTGACATTGCAGGGAATTTACCGCCTTTCTCGGAGGGGGACCGGGGGAACCGCTCTTTGGGCCCCAAAGAGCGGTTCCCCCGAAAAAACACAAGCAGGAGGACCTGGCATGAGCGAAGAAAGAAAAGTGCTGCTGTCCGTCAGGGACATGAAGGTGGATTTCGGCTCCCGCCGCAAGCCCTTTCATGCCGTGAAGGGCGTCAGCTTCGACATCTACCGGGGCGAAACCTTCGGCCTGGTGGGCGAATCCGGTTCCGGCAAAACCACCATCGGCCGCGCCATCATCCGCATTTACGAAACGGCGGGGGGCGAAGTGATCTTCGACGGCCAGAAAATCAACGGGAAAATCAGCAAGGAGCTGGACCGGCAGGTGACGCGGAAGATTCAGATGATCTTCCAGGATCCCATGGCCTCCCTGAACGAGCGGGCCAAGGTGGACTACATCGTGTCCGAGGGGCTGTACAATTCCGACCGGAAATTCACAAAGGAAGAACGGGCGGAAAAGGTACACCAGGCCCTGCTGGACGTGGGCCTGCTGCCCGAGTTCGCCAGCCGTTTCCCCCACGAGTTTTCCGGCGGCCAGCGCCAGCGCATCGGCATCGCCCGGGCACTGATCATGGAACCGGAATTCATCGTGGCCGACGAGCCCATTTCCGCCTTGGACGTTTCCATCCGCGCCCAGGTGCTGAACCTGCTGTCCGAGCTGCAAAAGGAACGGGGCCTGACCTACCTCTTTATTTCCCACGATCTTTCCGTGATGCGCTTCATCTGCGACCGCATCGCCGTTATCCACAAGGGCCTGCTTATGGAGCTGGGCGAAACGGAAACCCTGTTCCGCCATCCCCTGCACCCGTATACGAAGGCCCTGCTCTCCGCCGTGCCCATGCCCTCTCCCGATCACCGCACCGAAGGCCCGCCCCTCATTTACGACGAATCCGTTCACGATTACGCAACGGACAAGCCCTTCTGGGCCGAAATCGAACCGGGCCATTTCGTCCGCGCCAATCAGGCGGAATGGGACAAGTACCAAAAGGAATTAACATAAATCCTGCGCACATCCGATGCTCCTTTCGCCGCAGGCGGGATGCTCCTTTCGCCGCAGGCGGTCATCGGGTGTGCGTTTCCTTTCCGGGAAAACCGCAAAAGCAAGGGCGCCGAAACGTTTTTATTCAGTTGGAAATAAACAAGTGATATATTTGTAATAATTTATACACACATTTCCCCGCCAGATATATTATACTATCTGTGCGCTGAAAATATCACAGCAACTACTCGAAGGAGGAAAAAAGCATGAAAAAGCTCGTTTCCCTGATCCTGGTCCTGGTTCTGACCCTGGGCTGCGCCGCTGCCCTGGCCGAAAACAAAAAGATGGATACCCTGACCTTCCAGTTCGTTCCCTCCAAGGACGCGGACGTGATCATCACCGGCACCAAGAACCTGCCCGAACTGGTGCAGGCTGAAATGGCCAAGCTGGGCTATGACATCGGCAAAGTGGAAATTTCCGTCGGCACCAGCTATGAAGCCACCGGCGAAGCCATGAGCGCCGGCACCATCGACGTGGGCTGGCTGCCCGGCGGCACCTACGCCATCTACAGCCAGAACCAGGAAGTGGCCGTCATCCTGACCGCCACCCGCGCTGGCCTGAGCAACGACAGCGAAAACCCCGCCGACTGGAACGGCGTTGCCAACAAGACCCTGCCCACCGAAAATCAGGTGACCTTCTACCGCTCCCTGATCTACGCGGCTCCCACCGAAAAGGGCAAGGCCCTGGCCGCCAAGGTCAACGCCGGTGAAAAGCTGACCTGGGACGAACTGAACGACTGCACCTGGGCCGTGGGCAACACCTCCTCTTCCGCCGGTTACATCTATCCCACCATGTGGCTGATGAACAACTACGACGGCAAGAAGATTTCCGACCTGTCCAGCGTGGTCAACCTGGGCTATGCCGACGCTTTCGCGCAGGCTGCCGCCGAACAGGTGGACATCATCTGCTGCTACGCTGACGGCCGCAACGACTACGAAGCCCCCTGGAACCTGCCCACCGATCAGAAGGACAGCACCGGCAAGCAGGGCATGGGCCGCGAAGGCGCCATCTGGGACGAGCTGAACGTCATCGGCGTGACCCCCGG
>CACWWM010000449.1 GCA_902764565.1 uncultured Eubacteriales bacterium | reverse complement strand
AACGAAATCTGATGCATCCTGCCTTCTCCTAAATGGGGAAGGCGGATTTTGGATTATCCGCAAAAAGGAGGCTCGCCCATGAAACGGACGCTTTTCGCCATCCCCATCGCCCTCCTGCTTCTGGCCCTGTGCCTGACCGCCTGCGCCGAGGGAACGGAACCGGCAACGTATACCAGCAGCGATTATGAATATACCCTGCTGGATGACGGCACGGCGGAAATCACGGGGTATAATGGAAATGACAAAAACCTCACTATCCCCGATCAACTGGACGGGCATCCTGTCGCGGCCATTGGGGATTCTGCGTTTTCCTTTTGTTCCAGCCTGACTTCCGTTTCCATCCCCGACAGCGTCACAGAAATTGGCGCCAATCCTTTCAGTTATTGCGATAATCTCACAAAAATCATCGTTTCTCCCGATCATCCCTCCCTGGCGGTCATCGACGGCGTTCTCTTTTCCAAGCCGGATAAACGGCTGATTTGTTATCCAGCGGGAAAGCAGGGAACAGCCTATCAGATCCCATCCGGTATTCAAATCATTGGGGAGGATGCGTTTTACGAGTGTTCCAGCCTGACTTCCGTCTCCATTCCCGACAGCGTCACGGCCATTGGGGATGATGCGTTTTCCTTTTGTTCCAGCCTGGCTTCCGCTTCCATTCCCGACAGCGTCGCGGCCATTGGAAATTCTGCGTTTTCCTTTTGTTCCAGCCTGACTTCCGTTTCCATTCCCGACAGCGTCACAGCCATTGGAGCCAATCCTTTCATTTATTGCAAAAATCTCACAAAAATCGTCGTTTCTCCCGATCATCCCGCCCTGGCGGTCATCGACGGCGTTCTCTTTTCCAAGCCGGATAAACGGCTGGTTTGTTATCCAGCGGGAAAGCAGGGAACAGCCTATCAGATTCCATCCGGTATTCAAATCATTGGGGATGCTGCGTTTTACGGGTGTTCCAGCCTGACTTCCGTTTCCGTTCCCGACAGCGTCACAGCCATTGGAAATTATGCGTTTTCCTCTTGTTCCAGCCTGACTTCCGTTTCCATTCCCGACAGCGTCACGGCCATTGGGGATGGTGCGTTTTACGGGTGTTCCAGCCTGACTTCTGTTTCCATCCCTGACAGCGTCACGACCATTGGGGACGAGGCGTTTTCCTCTTGTTACAACCTGACTTCCGTCTGCATTCCCGACAGCGTCACGGCCATTGGGTATGGTGCGTTTTCCAGGTGTTCCAGCCTGACGCTCACGGTTGGCCGGGACAGCTACGCGCTCCAGTACTGCAAGGAAAACGCGCTGAATTATACCTATCCCGACAGCCTGGACTGGCTGAACAACTAACCGCATCCCTTATACCTTTCTCGGAAAGGGGTGTGGGGGAAACCGCTCTTTGGGTACAAAGAGCGGTTTCCCCCACAAAAATCTTCGTAAAGAGGAGCCTTTATGACCCAGAAACAAAAAACCCTGGTAGGCGGCGTGTCCATCCTTGGCGTGGCGGGGATCATCTGCAAGGTGGTGGGGGTGCTGTACCGCATCCCCTTAGCGCACCTGATCGGGCCGGAGGGCATGGGCGTGTACCACAAGGTATTCCCGGCCTACAACCTGCTTTTGACCGTTTCTTCCGCCGGATTGCCCGTCGCCATTTCCCGCATGGTGGCCCATTACGTCACCGTGGAAGACCCGAACAACGCCCGGCGGATTTTTAAGTTGGCCATGCGCATGCTGTTCATCCTGGGCCTGCTGACCACGGTGCTGTGGCAGGGCACGGAGCAGACGAAGGCAGGCTATATGGCGATTGCGCCCAGCCTGTTCTTCGTATGCACCATGAGCGCGTTCCGGGGCTTTTTGCAGGGACAAAGGAACATGCTGCCCACCGCCGTTTCCCAGCTCATCGAGCAGGTGGGGCGCGTCGCCATTGCCCTGCCCTTCGCCTACTTAGGCATGCGGCAGGGCGGCGTAGCCTTAGGCGCGGCGGGCGCGCTGCTGGGCGGCACCATCGCGGAGGGCGCGGCCCTGCTGTATATGCTGCTGCGGCACCGGCAGGCGGACAAGGCGCTGAACGCCGTGTCCCAGCGGCCCGACGGGGAAATCCTGTCCGACCGGTTCATTGCCAAGCGGCTGATTTTGGTGGCCGTGCCCATCACCTTGGGCGCGTGCATCGTGCCCCTGGCGGGGTTCATTGACAGCATCATGCTCACCCAGCTCATGGAGGAGGCGGGCATGGCAAGCGAAGACGCCCTGATCCGCTACGGCGCGTATGCCGGGCCGGTGCTCACCCTCATCAACGTGCCCACGGCCCTGGCCATGGCCATGAGCACCAACCTGGTGCCGGACATCGCCAGCGGCCTGGCCCGGGGCGAACGGGAATACGTGGTCAAGGAAACCGGCATCGGCCTGCGCATGGCGGCGGTCATCGGCTTCCCCTGCTCCGTGGGCATGAGCCTGCTGGCCCAGCCCATCCTGTACCTCTGCTACCGGGGCAGCTATACCGGCCCCCAGCTGGACGTGGCGGCGGAGCTTTTGCAGATTTCTTCCCTCACCATCGTGCTCTTTACCATGGTGCAGGCCACCAGCGGCATTTTGCAGGGCGCGGGCAAGCAGCGCATCCCCATGTACACCCTGGTCGTCGGCGTAGTGCTGAAAATCGCCCTCAATTATACCCTGGTGCGCGTTCCGGGCGTGGACATCCACGGCGCGCCCTGGGCAAGCCTGCTCTGCTACACCGCCAGCATGATCCCCAACCTCTACTTCGTGAGCAAGTATACCGGCTACCGCTTCAACTTCCAGGACGTGGTGATCAAGCCCTTCGCCTGCGCCGCCCTCATGGGCGGAGTGGTCTGGGCCCTCTGGCACTTCGGCTTCGGTGATCCGGGCCAGCTCAACGGCTTTAAACTCACCGCGGGCATCCTGCTGTGCGTGGGCCTCGGCGCGATCATTTATGTATTCGCTGCCCTCAAAACCGGGGCCATCAGCAAAGAGGATTTTCCCGCGAAGGTCAGAAGGTTCATCAAGTAATTTTGCAAAGGATATACTGGGGTTTCACCCCAGACCCCACCAGGGAGGTGACCTCCCTGGACCCACACTCGCGGATGTTGCTTGACATGATAAACAAGCAGCAAGCCGCCGTCACTTGGAGGAAACCGCCAGGCTTGACGCCGTTATGCTTCCGGCCCGGCCGCTGAAAGCGGCCAACCCGGATGCAAAGCATCCGGGGAAAGCCGAGGAATAATCCCCAGGGGGAAAGCGAGCTTTCCCCCTGGGATTTTCCCGGCTTTCTATGGGCCAGAAGCCCCATACTTTCGTGCTGCCAAAGCGACAGGCGGAAGTTGCTTGTTTCGTCCGTCAAAGTCATTTCGCCTATTGAGGTCCAGGGGCCGAAGGCCCTTGGTTCAGGGGTACAGGGGGCTGAAGAAGCCCCCTGCCTCGTATCATTTCTTTGAGCAGGTGATTGTCATGAATCAAATTACAGTTGTTTCCCTTGGCCCCGGCAGCCGGGATTATTTAACGC
>CACWWM010000448.1 GCA_902764565.1 uncultured Eubacteriales bacterium | reverse complement strand
CCCTCCCTCTGTCAATGTTCGGAAAACATGGGGTATTCTAACACAAAGCACATTTTTCGTCAATTGGTATTCGGAAACGAAAGCGAAAAAACAGAATATTTTCGAGCTTGCAAATTGAAATCGTTCGGATATGGTGGAACGGCGGCCATTTTGCGGCGAAACCAAAACGAAAAGGCCCGGAAGCGCCGGCCCTGCCAGCGCCTCCGGGACGAGAAATCGTTTTGCCTGATTAATGGCCCATGATATCGTATTCCAGCTCGATGCCGTTCGCCGTTTCGTAGAGCAGGTTTCCGTTTTCCAGGATGGAGAAGATCGCGTCCACGTTTTCCCCGTCGTCCTGGTAATCATATTCGCCGGAAGCGTTTTTGGTGAACACCGTGCAGGTGCCGTTCGCGGTCAGCTTTCCGGTGGCGGAATCATAGACGCCGTTCATCAGGTAGCGGGCGAAATGCTCCGCACCGTCTTTTCCACGCTGGATGTACACGGTGTACCAGGTGGCGTCATCCTCGTACAGGCCGTTCCACAGAAATTCTGCTTCCACTTCTTCCGCTTCGTTCCGCCATATGCCGTCGAACCGGCCGATGTTTACGAATTCCAGGCCCGCGCCCGCGTCTTCATGGCCGTCCTTCCAGATGAGGCAGCCGTGGTCGTCGATGGTGAACGTGGTGGCCTGGCCTTCTTCGTCAAAGCCTTCGTAGGCGATGTCCGTGGACTGCACGTCGCCGGTATCCGGATCAACGGTGAAATCCGTCCGCGAAGAGGTGAAGGAAAGCAGGCAGTCGGTTTCTTCCTGGTAGAAGCAGGAATATTCCCACGTGGAGCTCTTGTTTCCTTCCGTTTCAAGGCTCAGGGTCACCCGGTAGCCTTCTTCTTCATAGTATATTTCCACCAGACCGCCGGCAATGGCCCAATCGCTCTCGAACTTCTTGCCGCCCTCGGGCTGGGGATAGTCTTCCGCCGCCGCGACAGCGCACAGGCCCATACTAATTATTGTCGCATGTCCGAAAAATGTCAAGTGCAAGATCAAAATGGGGCTGAATGGAAACAGGCTTTTTGATTTTCTCCGATTTCCCTCTTGATTTTCGCCGCGTTTGGAATATAATGTAGATGTTAGCGATTGCTAACTCACGCGCTGAACCGGCGGCAAAACAAAAGCCGGGCGTAAAAAGCAGGAAAGGAAAGCCTTCGCGATCGGATTATTTTTTTGAATAATGGTTAGAAAAAACTAACGTTCAGGAAGGAAACGCCTGCCGGAATCGGCACTGCGCAGCGCTGTCGCCGCAGGATGAATGAACATCGGCAGTTTGCGGATGTTTATCGGCTTGCTGATGATGTCCCGAAGGATGGAAATGCCGTCACAAATTAAAAGGAGGGCTGAACCATGGCAAGAAAGGATTCCGAGCACCAAAAGAAATCCATGAGCGCCTTATTCCGGGGCAGGGCGATCTTCAAGCCCCTGAACACTGGCTGGATCGACGGGCATGTGGCCTGCGTGCGGGAATGGATCGCCAATATCTTCTTTTATACCAGGAACGGCACGACCGTCATGATCGACGCCGGATACAACTATGAGCGCCTCCGGGAGAAGATGGGCTGGCTGGACATCGATCCGGCCTCCATCCGGGATATCCTCATTACCCATCAGGACACCGATCACGTAGGCGCTTTGGAAACGGACAGCGAATTGCTGTTCAAGAACGCAACGGTCTATATCGGCGAGATCGAAAACCGCTATCTGACCGGGGAAAAGCGCCGGAAAGTCTTTCATGGGCTGTACAAACTGCCTATGGTGAAGACAGACAACAAAAAAATGCTGCTCAAGGACGGGCAAATATTCTTTATTGGCGAGATCAAGATCGAGTGCATTCTGGTGCCTGGCCATACCTGGGGGCACATGGTGTACCTGATCGACGACACCTATTTATTCACCGGCGACACGATCTGGTTCGGCGCGGACGGCGGGTACAGCTTCATCAGCACCCTGGCGGAAGACAACAGGCTGGCTGTTCAGTCCCTGAAGAAGCTGGAAGAAAACATCCGCGCCCGGAATCGTCGGATTGCGGTGGTTACCGGGCATACCGGCTGGACGGACGATCTGGATTTTGCCTTTGCTCATCGGGCAGAAATCTGCAAGCCCTTTACCAGGCATTATTCTGATCCCGAAGCGCCGTATGACGGCTATGTGGAGGACGAGGATACTGAAGAAAATGCGCGCAGCGGACTGCTGAAAAAAAGAGGGCGTCGCGGATCGCCGTGATGTACACGGAGTGCGAAAGGGTGGATGGGGCATGAAGCGGTATACGCCCGAAAAACTGGTGGCTGAGACAGCATTGCGGAAGGCTGGTTTCTCCGAAGCGCGATCTGACCGCCATGCGTCCAAGCCCTGGATCAGCGTGTTGGCAAAGAAATGATCCTTGCGGGTATCATAAGAAAGCAGGCTGAAATCATGATCAAGACTGTTCTGAAAATTGAGGGTATGATGTGCGGCATGTGCGAAGCCCATATCTGTGATGCCATCCGCAAAGCGGTTCCTTCCGCGAAAAAAGTGACCGCATCCCGGAGCAAGGGGGAAGCCGCTTTCGTAACAGAAGAAGCTGTTGCTCCTGAAGTCCTGAAAACCGCCATTGACGCGACGGGATACGCCTGTCTGTCTGTAGAATCGGCTCCATACAGGAAGCGCGGGCTGTTTGGGTGATCATAGGAACGCTGACCGGGTCGTTTTTCGGAGGTGATCCATCATGCTGCTGACCGTTTTCCTTGCCATCGTTTTCTGCGCGGCGATCACGCTGATGCTGCTTTCCGCAGTCGCCTTTATCCAGAATGAGAAGTTCTTTTCCTCCGCGCCAAAGGAAGCGCGGGAAGTGATC
>CACWWM010000447.1 GCA_902764565.1 uncultured Eubacteriales bacterium | reverse complement strand
GACGTGATGGCCGCCGGCGAAGCGACGGAACAGGTGCTTCAAAACGGCGAAATGATGAAAGGCATCGTGAACCGCACCCTCCAAGTAGCCCTGGCGGCGGGGTTTGGCGAATCCCTGGTATTGCTCGTATTCGCGCCCATCGTGCTGCTGTTCTCCTATAACAGGAAGCACAGGAATACCCTGGTCGATTCGTTTATTCCGCTGGCCGCCGTGGGCGTGATCGTGGCGCTCTATCTGGAAGCGGGCTTCCAGGCTTTCCTTCGGCTCCGGGATATAATGGTTATGTATTCGCAGCAGCTTATGGAAATGGGGCTTACCGCGTCCGGCGTTACGGAATTGAACCTTGCGGAATTGGGGCTTACGGACGAGCAGATAGCGGAGCTGCTGATGATGCTGCCGCAGTCCGCGCCGTAACAGGGAGGAAAAGAAGCGTTGGAGAAGCAAAAAAAGCGGAAATCGGATCTGCATATCCCGGACAGCCTACTTTCCGGCGTGATCGTATTATACGCAACCTATCTGATGCAGAATAACGTGGGGAACAAGGCGCTGCTGAGCGTGCTGTTTTTGCTGCTGGCCGCTGAAAGCGCCCTGCGCCTTTCGGAGGGCAAGCGCACGAAAACGCACCGGTTCTGCGTGATGGCCCTGTACCTGGTGGGCGCTGGGCTGGTCCTGCTGCTGGAGCCGTTCCATACCTGCCTGCTTTCGGCGGCCGCCATTGAATTTTTGGTGCTGCTGTTCAACCGGGTGGCGGCCATCGCGAAAAAACCGAAGAAGCGCGTGATCGCGCTCAACGTGGTTTGTATCCTGCTCATCCTGGCCCTGGGCCTCGTCTTTTTCACCAGCGATTTTGTCATCAGCCAGACGGCGGAAATGAGCGAAGCCGAGCTTCAGGAGAACCCGGGCTATACGACCATTTCGGAAAGCATGGATCAATTGGAAGAACTGGAATCGTTCAACGGGCTGGTGGGGATGGACATCCTTGTTTACGTTTTCCTCATGCTGCTTATCCTGATCCGGATGATCCTGCACGTGATCGGCATTTCCATTTCGCAGATGAAGCTGAACATCCTGGCGAATATCGTCCGGGAAACCTATGTGATGGAGATTCTACTGGGCCTGCTGCTGATGATTATTGCCTGTTCCTCCGTTTTCACCACGCTGGAGCCGAACATGAGCCAATACTGGGACGCCCTGTGGTATTCCTTCGCCCTGGTGACCACCATCGGCTTTGGCGATATCACCGCCACCACCCTGGTCGGGCGCGCCCTGTCCGTGTTCCTGGGCATTTACGGCATCGTGGTGGTCGCCATCATCACCTCCGTCATCGTAAACTTCTACGGCGAAATGCGCCGGATCGGGAAGCCGGAAGAGGAAGACGGGGAAACGGAGGAAAGAACACTTTAAGGCAGAGTAGAGAGTTAAGCGTTGAGAGTTTAGATGAAATCGTGTTTATCACAAAGGAATCCTATTTGACCGACTATATAAATCTCAACTCTCCACTCCCCACTCTCAACTCTTCTGCTGGCTTAAAGTCTCCTTGAACAATCGCTTGAAAATCACCTTTTGCTGAAAGGATCGCTCATGAAAAAGTATTCCAGCCGGGAACGCACCCGGCGCGTGGCCCTGTGCGGCCTGCTGATCGCCATGATGCTGGTGCTGGGCTTTGTGGAAAGCCGCATCCCCATCAACGCGGGTATTCCGGGCATCAAGCTGGGCCTGTCCAACGGCGTGCTGATTTTCGCCGTGTACATGCTGGATATCCCCACCGCCTGGATGCTGATGGCGTTAAAGGTGGTGCTGTCCGGCCTTTTGTGTCCGGCCTTTTGTTCGGGGGCTTTAACACCATCATGTACGCCCTGGCGGGCGGCGTGCTGAGCATGATCGCCATGTCCCTTTTGAGCCGCGTGAAGGGCATGCACCCCATCACGGTGAGCATGGTGGGGGGCGTGATGCACAATATCGGCCAGGTGGCCCTGGCCATGATCATCCTGCAAACGCCCCAGCTGCTCTATTATATGGCGGTGCTCATGCTGGTGGGCCTGGCCTGCGGCGCGCTCACCGGCGTGGTGGCCAGCAGCGTGATGAAGCACCTCAAGACGATGCGGTAAAAACGCTGCTTCCATTTTTCAAACAAGCCTTATTGCAAAAAAGTGGAAAGTGAAAAGTGAAAAGTGGAGATGGATTGTGCTTCCACAGGCACCATGAATTGCATCATTCTTCATCTTCACTTTTCACTCTTATTTTCCTTTGATTTGTCATGCAGCCGCATGCTCCATGAAAATGCATCATTTTTCATTTTCACTTTCCACTTTCCACTTTTCACTTTTCATTTTTTCCTCCCGGCATGTATTCCCCCTTTCATACCCTTATGCCCCAGGGCATAGGCTGGTGGAAAGGGGGCTTTTTTATGGGGGAAACCATTCTTTGCGTCGGTGCGGCCATGGTGGGGGCGGGGTTCGCCTCGGGCCGGGAAATCATGCGGTTTTTCAGCCGGTACGGGGCTTTTTCCTGGGCGCTGGTGATCTTTGCGGCTTTGGTGACGGCCTGGATGCTCCGGCGCATGCTGGCCCTTGGCGGCGTTCAATCCAGGGTGGGACGGGGGCTGCTTTGCCTGTTTTCCCTGGCGGTGGGCGGCGGCATGACGGCGGCGGCGGGGGAACTGTGGGCGCTGACCGTGCCGGTGCAGCACGCCCGCACCCTGGGCAGCGTAATCACCCTGGCGCTGTGCCTTTGGCTGGCTGGAGGCTCCCTGCGGGGCATGGCGTGGCTGGGAAGGGTGCTGATTCCCTTTCTTTTGGCGGTGCTGGCGCTGTGCCTGCGGGTGCCCGGCGATGACCGGCAGAAATCCGTCACCCTTGGGGACGGCGTTCTGGCTTTTCTTAGCGTGGCGGGCTACTGCGGCCTGAAAGCGTGGCGGGCTACTGCGGCCTGAACGGCATGACCGCCGCCGGGGTGCTGGGCGGCCCCCGGCCCCGAAGGGAACAAAACGGCATTTCCGCCGCCGTGGGTTTGCTGACCGCCCTGCTGCTGGGCCTGGGCAACGCCGCCCTGCTGCCACACGCGGCTGCCCTTTCGGACGCGCCCCTGCCCACGGTCTTTCTGCTGCGGGCCTACGGAAAGCCGGGCTATTATCTCTCCGCCGCCGTGCTGTATCTGGCCGCGTCCACCACCCTGATCGCCGTGCTGCGGGAACTAATGACGCTTTCCGCCCCGTATCTTCCCAAACGAAAAAGGCCGCTGATGGGCCTTTGTGTGCTGGCGGTGTCCCTGCTGGGCTTTGAGGATATCGTGGGAAAAGCGTACCCTGTCTTGGGGTGGGCGTATTTAATGCTGTTGGTGAAAAAGAGAACAGAGTACAGAGTGCAGAGAACAGATGATACAGTTTGTTCCACGCAAGAAAGATAACAAATCCATCATCTATA
>CACWWM010000446.1 GCA_902764565.1 uncultured Eubacteriales bacterium | reverse complement strand
GCTCCACTTGTCGCCCTTGATATAGCCCAAATTCGGGCGATCCCGTTCCTCTTCAAAGGGATAATACCACACCCGTTCGGTCAGGCGCTGCAATTTCATAAGCCCTGCCCCCTCTCTGTCTTCATTATCGCACAGCCGCGAGAAAAGTTCAATATTTTCCAATTGCCGTTTTGTGACGATTCAGGTATACTGGAAAAGAAGTTTTTGTTTTTCGCCATTGTACGGAAAGGAGCCTCATCATGAACATTCTGCTGACCGGCGCCCGGGGATTTGTGGGCGCGCGCATCGCCGCCGCTTTTCCGGTAAACGCCGCCCCCTCCCTGCGGGATATGACCGAGGACGGCATCAAGCGCCTGGTGGACGAAACGGAACCGGAGGCCGTCATCCACACGGCGGCCATCTCCGATATCCCCACGTGCGAAAAAGACCCCGACGCTTCCTATCATGCCAATGTAATGATTCCGCTGTGGCTGGCGAAAACGGGGGTCAAGGCCGTTTTGTTCAGCACCGATCAGGTGTACGGCGGATGCGGGCACGAAGGGCCCTTTGCCGAAAACGATACGGCCCCGGCGAATACTTACGCCCGGCACAAGCTGGAAATGGAGCGGCGCGTGCTGGAAATCAATCCCGACGCGGTGCTGCTGCGCGCCACCTGGATGTACGATATGCCCCTGTACGGCGCGGCGAACCGGGGCAATTTCCTGGTGCATATGCTGCTGAAACAGGAAGCCGCGTTTTCCGCCGCCCAGCACCGGGCCGTCACCTATGTGCGGGAGGTGGCGCAATGGACGCAACGCGCCCTTTCCCTGCCCGGCGGCAGCTACAATTTTGGCAGCGAAAACAGCCTGACCATGCTGGAAACGGCCCAATGGCTGAAAGAACGCTTAAATCTGCCGATCGCCCTCCGCGACGCCGGGCCGCGCCCGCACCTGTGGATGGACTGCGCAAAGGCCAAGGCCCAGGGTATCCGGTTCAGAAACACGGTGGACGGGCTGGCGCAATGCATCCGGGATTATCATTTGGGCTGGAGCAATGCATCCGGGATTATCATTTGGATTAAATTATTTTAGGAACAGAAAATATGATATCCGTTCAGCGGAAGAAAGGCAAGAATGTGCCCTTTCCCGCATAGAATGAACGGCGGAAAGGCGGCAGATTTTCACAGGCTTCGGCGCGTTTTATGGAAAAAACAGGGGAAAAACAAATTCTTTTTTGCCGATTGCCGCGCCGCCCTTGCTTTTTGGCCGGGAATGTGATAATCTGAACGAGCATCGGCAAAAAGATGCGCTTTGGAATTTCTGAAACTGCAAAAATCGGCTGATTTATCAAAAAATTCTGTCAATTTTGCAGGATGAACAACTGCAAAATTCATTTTCAGCAAAGCGAGGGTGTGTTGCCATGAAGCCTTATCCGGAGATGACAGTAGAAGAACTGAACATGGAATTGGCGCAGCTCAAGGCCCAGTACAAGCGGGTGCAGGCGCTGGGCATGCATCTGGACATGAGCCGGGGCAAGCCTTGCCAGGAACAGCTGGATCTTTCCATGGGCATGATGGACGTGCTGGATTCCTCCAGCGATCTCACCTGTGAGGACGGCACCGACTGCCGGAACTACGGCCAGCTCACCGGCATTCAGGAAGCGCGGGAGCTGCTGGGCGACATGATGGAAAACAACCCCAAGGACATCATCATCTACGGCAATTCCTCCCTGAACGTGATGTTCGATACCATCAGCCGGGTGTGGACTCACGGCGTGATGGGCAACACCCCCTGGTGCCGTCTGCCGGAAGTGAAATTCCTGTGTCCCGTGCCGGGCTATGACCGGCATTTTGCCATTACCGAATATTTCGGCATCAAAATGGTGCCCGTGCCCATGACCCCCACCGGCCCCGATATGGATATCGTGGAAAAGCTGGTGCGGGAGGATGAAACCATCAAGGGCATCTGGTGCGTGCCCAAGTATTCCAACCCCCAGGGCATTTCCTACAGCGACGAAACCGTGCGCCGCTTCGCGCGCCTGGAGCCCGCCGCGCCGGACTTCCGCATTTTCTGGGACAACGCTTACGGCATGCATCACCATCGCCGCCATCGCCACCAGCCCCAACAACATGGAGGATTTCGTCTCCTATCTGAAGCGCCAGACCATCGGCCACGACAAGGTGAACCAGCTGCGCCATGTGCGCTTCTTCGGCGATATCCACGGCATGGTGGAGCATATGCGCAAGCACGCCGACATCATCCGCCCCAAGTTCGAGGCGGTGGAAGCGACTTTGGAACGGGATCTGTCGGGGCTGGAAGCGGGCACCTGGACCTGCCCCCTGGGCGGCTACTTCATTATGTTCGATTCCCTGCCCGGCTGCGCCAAGGACATCGTGGCCCTGGCGAAAAAGGCGGGCGTGACCATGACCCCCGCCGGCGCCACCTGGCCCTACGGCAAGGACCCCAACGATTCCAACGAAAAGCAGGCGGTGGCCTGATCCGTTCGCCCCAATGCACGCCCGTTCAATGCGATAGCTTTTTCATGGAAACCTGTGATCAGTGAATCATTACGTTGAAAAGTCCGGTATTTCCGCGTACATTCCCCGGAACATTGTTCCGAACGGGAAAGGAGAGGGAAGACAGGGCTTTTCTTCTTGCAATCCGCTTGGTGATAGGCTATAATAATCTACATGAATCGGAACGGTATCACGGTAGATGCTGAAGAGGAGGCAAGATAGAATGCCTGAAAAAGCATGGAAATCCGCTCTTGTTTTGCTTTTACTGTGCCTGCTGCTCAGTGCGGCGTGCGCGGCGGCGGAAACGCTGACCCTGCCTTCTGGAACGAAGGAAATCCAGGAAGAAGCGTTTTATGGCATCGAGGCGGCAAGCGCCGTGCTGCCCAACGGCCTGAAAACCGTTGGGGAATTGGCATTTGCCGACAGCGGACTGACAAACGTTAATCTGCCTGCTTCCATCGAATATATTGCGGACAATGCTTTCGCGGGCTGCGCAGGGCTGACTGCCGCAGCGACACGCGGTTCGTACGCCTATGACTACTGCATCAGGCAGCGCATTGCCGTATATGACCCGCAGGCTCCGGCGCCCCAAGCGCTCAACTTTGACCATGATTATCTAGTCGATTCAAATCATATGCGTCCCGGCATGACCTTGCAGCTGTATGTCAGCCTGACACCAAACAACGCGGCAACGGAACTGACCTTTGCCAGCTCTGCTCCTTCGATCGCCTCAGTGGACGAACACGGCCTTGTGACCGCGCTTCAAAAAGGCGACGCCACCATCACCGTGACCGCCCACAACGGCGTATCCGCCTCATTTCCGGTCCATGTGACGTACGAAGGCGCACAACTGCAATTCGCGCTTCTTTCCGACGGCAGCGGCTATGAGATCACCGACTGTAACAGTGAAGCTTACACCGTCAATATTCCCGCCAGCTATAACGGCTTGCCGGTCAAAGCGATTGCCGGGCGCGCTTTCATTGACTGCGCGAGCCTCCGCTCCTTCACGGCCGACCCGGATCAAGCCATCTTTTACGCAGACAACGGCGTGCTGTATTCCAACGACCCGGTCAAAACCCTGGTGCGCTGCCCCAACGATTACGGCGCCGTCTCTTTGAGCCTGACGGTGCCGGCCGATACCGCATCTGTTGCCTCCTACGCTTTTTCCGGGCAGCAAAGCCTGCGCTACCTGCACTTGCAGGAGGGTCTGACGGACATGGGCAACTATGCATTTGCGGAAATCAACAGGCAGTTGTTTATTTATGTGCCCGATTCCCTTGCTGCCATCGGGAGCAACCTGATGCAGGGGCAAAAACAGAACGTGACGTTTTTTGGACACAGCGATATCTACGCCCATCAATATGCCCAGCAGTACAGTATTCCCTATGGTCTCATTTCTGATTTTGAAGCGGAAGCCCAAACCATCCAGGAGACCCAGCCCGATTTGGAAGACGTCGGGGATGGTCAGGAACCACAGATAAACGTTGTGACTGTGCCGCTCAAGCAATACAACAGGAACTATGTTTATGGAAATGTGGCCTTGATGTACGGCTACGATCTGACGGAATATCAAAGTCAAAGCCCTGACGAGGTGTTTCTTGATCTGGCGCTGCAGTGGCCGGCAATCCTTCCTGATCGGAACGGCAATACCCAGAACGGCTTTCCCGCGCAGACGGGCTTGTATGGAATGGGTTATACCGACGGGGAGACATTGCTGCGAGGATATGACCTGAACGGAAACGCAGTATGCACGCGCAGGGTCAGCGGGCATTTTGCCTTCTGCATGAAAGGTGCTTTCTCGCTGGGCGTTTCTGGCGGCACCAACACAAAGATCGGCGTGCTTCCCTATCAGCCCATCTATGTTTCCGACGCAGGCACCCTG
>CACWWM010000445.1 GCA_902764565.1 uncultured Eubacteriales bacterium | reverse complement strand
ATTCCCGCCGTGTGCTTCCCCGCCGCCTGCGCCATGGCGGCCAGCTTTGACCGGGCGCTGCTGCGCCGGGTAGGCGAAGCCCTGGGTGACCAATGCCAGCACGAGCAGGTGGCCGTGAACTTAGGCCCCGCCATCAACATCAAGCGCTCCCCCCTGTGCGGGCGCAACTTTGAATACCTGAGCGAAGACCCCTATCTTGCTGGCGAACTGGCCGTCAGCCTGATCCGGGGCGTGCAGAGCAAAAACGTGGGCGTCAGCGTGAAGCACTTCGCCGCCAACAATCAGGAGCACCGCCGCATGTCCAGCGACAGCGTGGTGGACGAACGCACCCTGCGGGAAATTTATCTGCCCGCCTTTGAAGCGGCGGCCAAACGGGGCCGCGCCTGGACCTTCATGTGCTCCTACAACAAGCTGAACGGCGAATATGCCAGCCAGCACAAGTGGCTGCTCACTGATCTTCTGCGCGGCGAGTGGGGCTTCGACGGCTTCGTCATGAGCGACTGGGGCGCGGTCAGCGACCGGGTAAAGGGCGTGGAAGCGGGCCTGGATTTGGAAATGCCCTCCAGCAATGGGCAACGGGACAAAGCCGTGATGCAGGCCGTTCAGGAAGGGCGGCTGGATGAAAAGTATGTGGATCAGGCGGTAGAACGCATCTTGGACGTAATCCCGCGGTATCTGAGCCATGCCAGGCCGGACACCCCCTGGGACAAGGAGGCCGATCACGATTTGGCGGGCCGGGCCGCCGCCGAGTGCATGGTGCTGCTGAAAAACGACGATGACATTCTGCCCTTAAAGAAAGAAGAAAAAGTGGCGGTGATCGGCGAATTTGCCTTAAAGCCCCGGTATCAGGGCGGCGGCAGCTCCCACATCAACAGCTTCAAGGTCACTTCCCTGCTGGACGCTTTAGCGGGCGAAAAGAATTTCACTTACGCCCAGGGCTATGCGAGCAAATCCGAAACCACCGATTCTTCCCTGCTTGCGGAAGCCGTGGCGGCAGCCAAAGCGGCGGACAAGGCGGTGGTGGTGGCCGGTCTGCCCGACAGCTTTGAAAGCGAGGGCTATGACCGCGCGCACATGCGCATGCCGGAAAATCAGGCAGCCCTGATCGAAGCGGTGGCTCAGGCCAACCCCAACACCGTGGTGCTGCTGTACAACGGCTCCCCGGTGGAAATGCCCTGGATCGACAGCGTGAAGGGCGTGATCGAAGGGTACTTGGGCGGCCAGAACGTGGGCTTTGCCAGCCGCGCCGTGCTGTACGGCGAAGTGAACCCCTGCGGGCGTCTGCCCGAAACCCTGCCGGAGCATTTGGAGGACACTCCCTGCTACCTGACCTACGGCGGCGAGGGCAACCGGGCGGAATACACGGAAGGAGTGTTCGTGGGCTATCGCTGGTACACCAGCAAATTGCAGCCCGTGCTGTTCCCCTTCGGGTACGGCCTGAGCTATACGCAGTTTCAGTACGCCAACCTGCGCCTGTCTTCGGACAATGTCAAGGATACCGATCCCGTGACCGTGCATGTGGACGTGACCAACGTGGGCGCCGTTCCCGGCAAGGAAGTGGTGCAGCTGTACGTGGCCCCGCCCAAAACCGATCTCATTCGCCCCGTGCGGGAACTGAAAGGCTTTGAAAAGGTGGCGCTCCGGCCCGGTGAAACCAAAACCGTATCGTTCGCCCTGGACGAACGCTCCTTCGCCTACTGGAACACAACGCTCCATGACTGGCACGTGGTCAGCGGCGATTACGATATCGAAATCTGCCGGAACGCGGTGCCGACAGCATCGTGATGGATTTGGACGAAAAGGCCGCGGCCATCCTCCGGGAGCGCATGCGGATGACCGAAAGCGACCTGTCCAACGGGGAAGAAGCGGGCGAGGACGCTGCCGTCAGCGCGGAAATGAGCATGGCCATGATGCGCTACATGCCCCTGCGCGCCTTCGTTTCCTTCGGCAGCATGACGCTGCGGGAACTGGAACAGCTGGTGGAGCGAATGAACGAAGCATAAGCACGTCCTTCCGTATGAGAAAATCCGAATCTTCTGCCCACAGGCGGAGGATTCGGATTTTTGTATTTACAGTTCCGCAGGGCCCGGTCATATCTGTTCCTTCGGGGAATCCTCCGACACGCGAACGCCGTTGCGGTATTCGCCCGGGGTGCAGCCCACGATTTTTTTGAAGCTCTTGGAAAAATGGGCCACGTCCGAAAAGCCCACTTCCTCGGCAACCTCGTGGATCCTGCGGGCGGGATCGTAAAGCAGCCGCTTGGCCTTATCGATGCGCATGCTGCCCAGCAGATCGAAAAAGCTCTGGGCGGTTTCCCGGTTCAGGAGCTTGGAAAGGTGCCATTGGCTCACATATACGTGATCCGCCACTTCGCTGAGAGAAAGATGCTGGGAACCGCAGTGCTCCCGCATATAGGCAAGCGCCGCCTGCACAATGAAATTCCCGGCCGCCGTATCCTCGGCGGGCGCGGCGTCGGGCGGCAGCGCGTCCAGCCGGGCAACCATGGTGCGGATGGCTTCTTCCAGCTCGTCCATTTGGCTGGGCTTGAGCAGATACCGGCAAACGCCCACGTTCAGGGCCTGCCGGGCGTAATCGAAGTCCCGGTACGCGGTCAGCACGCTGGTCTGCATCCGGGGATATTCGCTGCGCAGGGCGGCCAGCATGGTCAGGCCGTCCATGTTGGGCATGCGGATGTCGGTCAGCACGATATCCGGCTGAAGCTGCCGGATCAGGGCCAGACCCTGCCGCCCATCGTAAGCGGCGCCCACCACCCGGCATTTCATTTCCTCCCAGGGCACCACGCTGGATAAACCTTTGACGATCAGCCGCTCGTCATCCACCAGCAGCACTTTATACATTCCGCTTCACTCTCCAAACGGCTGCAGGGCCATGACCGTGGCCCAGCATTCCTCCGGCGTCATTTTGCCCGTCGCCAGGGCGGGAATACATTTGAGCAGCCAGGCTTCCCGGGCCTGCTGATTCATGGCGTCCTGGAGGGGGCCGATCATCCTGCCGTTCCGCTCCATGCTTTCCGCGGAAGAAAGCAGCTGACCGCTCAGCCCCGTGTAGCCCAGCCGCACCCTGCTGCTTTCCGCGGTCAGGGTTTTGAGCAGCGCCACC
>CACWWM010000444.1 GCA_902764565.1 uncultured Eubacteriales bacterium | reverse complement strand
CTGTCGCCGATGGAATCTTCCAGCATGTTGATTTCAATGAAATTGGGGAACAGCTTCTTTCCGACATGGCGGATAATATATGTTTTTCCAACCTGACGCGCGCCGTCAATCAATAAAATGCGCTCGGAGCCTGATCGCAGATGCGCTTCAATCAGCTCTGCGATTTTTCGTTTCAGCATGGCAGATCACCTCAAACAAACTTTTCAATCATAGTATAACCGCATTTTTTCAACTTTTCAATATCCATTTATGCTTCTTTCTGCAACTTTTCAAATGGCGAAAACAAAGCTGGCGTCAAAATCGGGGTACTATCTCCGGCAGGGAGCAGTTCGCACGCGGCGAATAAAGAATTGCTGCGAAAATTTTTTTGTTTTTTAGGTTTCTTTTAGGTTCGCCGGTTATGATATGTCCGTAACCGGGAAACAAACGAGCGGCGAAGCCGTTCATGAAGGAAAGAAGGTAACTGATAATGAAGCATTTGATTCGGATTTTCTCTTTGGCGATTGCCCTTTGCATGATTTTCACTTTTGCCGCTTCGGCGGAAACCGCATCTCCCATCTACTCCGCCGATGATTTATTTACCAGCCGGGATTATGAGCAGACCGCCGATTTGTCCGGCGCGGTATCCTGCACCGTTTCGGACGGCCAGGACATCCACATTACCGCGGCGGGCGTGTATGTGCTTACCGGGTCGGCTTCCAACGTGACCGTGTACGTGGAAGCGGGCACGGAGGATAAGGTGCAGCTCGTGCTGGACGGCGTGAATGTCACCAACGCCAATTTCCCCGTGATCTACGTGAAAACCGCCGACAAAGTGTTCGTCACCGTCAGCGGCGACAGCGCCCTTTCCGTTACCGGCTCCTTTGCCGCCGACGGCAGCACCAAAACGGACGGCGTGATCTTTTCCAAAACCGACCTGACCCTGAACGGCACGGCTTCCCTGACTGTTTCTTCCGCCGATAACGGTATCGTGTGCAAGGACGACCTGAAAATCACCGGCGGCACCCTGACCGTGACCGCCGCCTCCAAAGCAATCGACGCCAACGATTCCATCCGCGTCGCGGGCGGCGCCCTGTACCTGACCGCCGGAACGGACGGTCTGCACGCGGAAAACAGCGACGACGATACCAAAGGTTTCGTTTACATTGGCGGCGGCAGCATCACCATCAGCGCCGGGGACGACGGCATCCATGGCCAGACCGTGGTGCAGATCGACGGCGGCACCCTGAGCATCAAGGCCGCCGAAGGCATTGAAGGCACCTACATCCAGTTCAACGGCGGCACGATCAATATTCAAAGCACGGATGACGGCGTGAACGCCGCCTACAAATCCAGCGCTTACACCCCCACCGTGGAAATCAACGGCGGCGATATCACCGTAGCCATGGGCGCGGGCGATACCGACGGCATCGACTCCAACGGCAATATCATCGTGAACGGCGGCACCGTGACCGTGACCGGCAACAGCACCTTCGACTATGACGGCGCCGCTCAGTTCAACGGCGGCACCATCATCGCCAACGGCCAGCAGATCGCGTATATCCCCAATCAGATGATGGGCGGCGGCTTCGGCGGGGGCGGAAACTTCGGCGGCGGCTGGGGCAACAGCAGCCCCAACGGCGGTTTCGGCATGGGCGGCGGCTTCGGCGGAGGCCGGGGCGGACGCGGCGGCTGGTGACAACAGGGGCTGAGAGATGCCCTGGGGCCTCCGCGGCCCCAGCCCCTGCGCCAGAGGGGTTCCCCCTCTGGACTCCGTTCTGGCGAATTGGCATAAATAGGAGAACAGACAACTTCCGCCAGTCGCGTAGGGAATACGAAATTTGGGAGGCTTCTGGCCCTACAAAAAGCCGAGAAAATCTCAGGGGGAAAGCGAGCTTTCCCCTGAGATTATTCCTCGGCTTTTCCCGGATGCACAGCATCCGGGTTGGCGGCTTTTAGCCGCCGGGCCAGAAGCTCAACGGTGGCAAAGCTGGCCATTTTTTCCAAGCAACGGAAGAAAGCTGCTTTATTGCCACGTCTGAAAACTGCCGTGATTGCGGGTCCAGGGAGGTCACCTCCCTGGTGGGGTGCGGGGCAAAGCCCCGCCGTTTTCCTCTCGATCAAATCACAGCCAATAATTCGCGAAAAACCTGTTTCTTCCTTTTCCTGCTTGCTTTTTATGAACTGCTGCGGTATCATGTACCTGAAACGGAGTTTAGCCGCGGCGGGCTTTGATTACATCGAGCCGCCGGTATCCGCCGCCGCTGCCTGGACGGAGGAAGAATTTGAAAAGTATCTGGACGCGGTGAAAAACGCCCCCATTCCCGTGCCCTCCTTCAACGTGCTGTTCCCCGGGGACATCGCGCTGCTCGGCCCGGACGCGGACGAGCAGGTGATCACCCGCTATCTGCACGGTGCCTTTGCTCGGGTGCGGAAGCTGGGCGGCAAAGTGGTGGTGTTCGGCAGCGGCAGAAGCAGGAAACGGCCCGAAACCGTGACCTACGCCGACGCGTTCCGCCGCCTGACGGAAATCGCCCGTCTGATCGGCGAAATCGCCGCCCAGTACGGCCTGACCATTGTGATCGAGCCCCTGAACCGGGGAGAAACCAACATGATCAATTCCGTGGCCGAAGGGGCCTGCTTAGCGGCGGCGGCGAACCATCCCAGCGTGAAGCTGCTGGCGGACTATTACCACATCGCCGTGGAGGGCCACGCGCCGGAGGATTTAGCCCGGGTGGGCGGCATCGCTCATTGCCATATCGCCACCCTGAACGGCCGCCGCGCACCGCTGGAAGCGGACGAAGGTTTCAAAACCATGTTCGCCGCCATGAAGCAAACGAATTATGACGGGCTGATCAGCGTGGAGGGCGGCATCGACGACCTGGTGAAAGACGGGCCGCAATGCGTCCGCCTGCTGAAAAAACTGTGGGAAGAAGCATAATCGCATAATAAAAAATGGCCAGCGCACACCGAAAAAGTGCGCTGGCCGTTTTTTACGATCATTCCAGCCAAAGGGTGATTTCCTTGCCCGTGCTGCGGTAGCTGATCAGCGCGGTTTGGCTGGCCGCGTCGTACTGCCAGGAAAGGGCGGCTTCATCCGATCGGCAGGCGGTGGGCGCAAAGGGCAGACGCAGGCGCATGAAAACCAGCACCTGATCCGCCGCGTGGGCGCGGAGACGCAGGGAAGAACCGCTGCTCTCCGCGCTGACGATGCGGGCGGCGGTGGCGATCACGGCGAAACGGTCTTTTTCCAGCTTGTCCAGATCAT
>CACWWM010000443.1 GCA_902764565.1 uncultured Eubacteriales bacterium | reverse complement strand
GGCGGCGGAAATCCCGGTCGTTCACGAAACCGTCCCGGTGGGCGCGGCGAAGCTGGGCAAGCAGGCCGTCGAAATAGCCGTTCACGTTCAGCAGACCCAAGGGCTTTTCCAGAATCCCGGCCTGTACCAGGGCATACACGTCCATGAGCTCATCCAAGGTGCCCACGCCGCCGGGCACGGCGATACAGGCTTCGCCCCGGTCGATCAGGGCGGCCTTGCGTTCCGGCAGGGTTTCCATCATGAGCAGCTCGTCGGTGCCGGGCAGGGGCGGATAATCTTCAAAGCGGCGCACGTTGATGCCCACGATGCGCCCGCCTGCCGACTTGGCGCCGCGGGCCACGGAACCCATGAGGCCGCTGTACCCGCTGCCGTAAACCAGTTCCCGGCCCTGCCGGGCGATGGCGCGGCCCAGGTTCTCCGCCGCCTGTTTATAGATCTCCGGGCAGTTCTCCGCCGACCCGGCGAACACGGTGATGGATTTTAACATATTAATAATACCCTTCTTTCTATGAAGAAGATGTTTTATTCAATATTCCCTTATGGCTTTCTTGGAAGCGGGTCTGTGGGAAACCATTTTTTGACCTCCAAAGAATGGTTTCCCACAGAAAATCCTTCGTTCCTACTTCATCCAGCTCTCATCGGAAGGATTATCACGGAAGCGGAGCAGACGGGAACAGGCTTCCGGCTGGATATATCCTTCTTTGGCCGCCACTTCCACCAGGATATCCAGGTTGCACAGGCTGATATTGCGCACGTTGGCGGCGGCTAAGCGTTCCAGGCCCTTTTTCATGCCGTAGGTAAAGATGCTCACAATGCCCAGCACTTCCGCTCCGGCTTCCCGCAGGGCGTCCACCACTTCGATGACGCTGCCGCCGGTGGAAATCAGGTCTTCCACCACGACCACCTTCTGGCCCTTTTCCAGCTTGCCTTCGATTTGGTTGCCCCGGCCGTGATCCTTGGCCCCGGAACGCACATAGCCCATGGGCAGGCCCATCAAATGGCCGGTAATGGCGGCGTGGGCGATGCCCGCCGTGGACGTGCCCATGAGCACTTCCACATCGGGATAGTTTGCTTCGATCAGGGCTTTCAGGCCCTCCTCCACGTGGGTGCGCACTTCCGGCGCGGTCAGGGTCAGGCGCCCAGGTGAAGGGCTCCTGGGGCCGCAGGAATACGGCGCGGATGGACAAAAGATCGTGGGCAATGGTCTGGGCAGTGATCATGGTAATTCCTCGCTTTCTGGTGGTTCTTTATAAGTTGTAGTTTTCGGAGCAGGGGGGCATCTTCAGCCCCCTGACCCCTGAACCAAGGGCCTTCGGCCCCTGGACTCCATCAGGCGACATAATTATATTGGAGGAACAGACAACTTTCGCCTGTTTCTTCGGGGATACGAAAGAATGGGGGGGTCTGGCCCATAGAAAGCCGGGAAAATCCCAGGGGGAAAGCGTGCTTTCCCCTAAGGGATTTTTCCCCGGCTTTCCCCGGATGCTTTGCATCCGGGTTAGCCGCTTTCAGCGGCTGGGCCAGAAGCACAAGATTATCCAGCTTGGCCGTTTTTCTCTCGCGGCTGCGGGAAGCTGTTTGGTTTCCACGTCATTCAGCATCCGCAAATGAGGGTTCAGGGGCGTCACGCCCCTGACGCAGGGTTTGGGGCCGCGGAGGCCCCAGGGTTCCCCCTTTATGCAGTGAGCATCCCTAAAATCAACATACAGGTCTCGGTGATTTTCACGTTTTCCTGTTTCAGCAATTGACGAATCTGTTCCACGGACATTTTGCAGGGCTGAATGTCCTCGTAGGCTTCGCGGCAGGGCTTCATTTCGCCCCGGACGGTGACGAACAGGGGCACGATGATTTCGTCGGTCAGCCCCACGCTGTAACAGGCGGGGGGCAGGGCGCGATCCACGGAAACCAGCTCCAGGCCCGTTTCTTCCCTGAGCTCCCGGGCGGCGGCCTGTTCCGGGGTTTCGTCCCCGTCGATCATGCCGGTGGGAAATTCCCACACATAATCGTTGACGGGGAAGCGGAATTCCCGGCAGAGCAGGTAATCCCCATCCTGAAAGCGGGGAATGATCTCCACCGCCGTTTTGCGGCTGGCCAGGTCCTTTGACCTTTTCAGGTCGTTGAGGGAAATGACCTCCCAGCACACCGGCTTCCCATCCACGTCGTAATGCAATTCGTATTTTTTCAGAAATCCACCGCCCACAGGCCGGATTTCCCGCAGCGTTTTCATGGCGTTTCCCCTTTCTCCGCGGCATGTTCCTCCGCGCCGGTTTCCCGGATGCTGCCGTTTTCCACCCGCAGCACGCAGGCGGGGCGCGCGCCGATGAAGTCCGCCTGATCGGTGCAGGTCAGCAGGGCCTGGGCACGGCCGATGCGGGCGATGAGGCGGCGGCGGCGATCCGGGTCCAGTTCGCTGAGCACGTCGTCCAGCAGCAGCAGGGGCGGTTCCCCCTGGCTGGCTTCCAGCAGATCGAAGGCCGCTAACTTCATGGACAGGGCGGCGGTGCGCATCTGGCCCTGGGAGCCGAAGGCCTTGATGGGCGTTCCGCAGAGGGTCAGGTCGATATCGTCCCGGTGGGGGCCGAAGCAGGTGGTCTGGCGGCGCAGTTCTTCCTCCCGGCAGGCGCGGAGCCCGGCCAGCATATCCTGCTCCACGTGCTCGCTTTGAGCCAGGGCGCTTTGATAGCGCAGGGCGAAAACCTCTTCCTCCCGGCCCCCGATATAGCGGTAGTGGGTGGCGGCCCATTTGTGCAGCTGCTCGCAGGCCGTGCGGCGCAGACGCACCACCGGCGCGGCGGCGGCGGCCAGCTGCTCGTCCCAGGCGGGCAGGGAGCGCGCATCCCCCTGCTTTAACAGGGCGTTTCGCTGTTTCAGGGCGGTCATATAGGTTTGCAGGGCGTAAAAGTAGGCCCTTTGCTCCTGGGACAGCAGCATGTCCAAAAACCGGCGGCGGGCCTGGGGCCCTTCCTTCACCAGGGCCAAATCCTCGGGAGAAAAAATCACGGTGGCGTGACCCATGAGTTCCCCCAGCCGGGAAGCGGTTTTTCCGTTGACGTACACCACCTTGCGGCGGCGGGCGTTCTCATACAGCCTTACGCCCACTTCGTGCCTTCCGTCCCGCCGTTCCACGGTCAGCTGCACCGCGGCGGTTTCCTGGCCCTGGCGGATCATTTCTTTATCGTTGCTGGTACGGTGGCTGCGGCCTAAGCAGCACAGATGCACCGCTTCCAGCAGGTTGGTTTTGCCTGCCCCGTTTTCGCCCACCAGCACGGTCACGCCCTCGGGCGGGGCAAGCAATACCTGCCCATAGCCCCGAAAATCCCGCAGTCTCAGCGCCGTAATCCGCATACGCCGTCCCTCCCGCTTCTACCCGTTCAGTTTGCCACATCCCCGCCCGAAAGTCAACGGGCAAACGTGCATGTTTCACGTGAAACATCCATTTTTCGACTTACCAAAATGTTTGTTACCATGCCCGTATCCTGATAAAAGGCAAGCAACATATCGGCAGGGGGGTGTCGGGGGAACTCCCCCGACTGTAATCGTATCGACCGGCTCTGCCGCGCGGGGGCCGGAGCGCCCGGAAAAACATCCTGTGGATGTTTTTCAGCGAAGGCCGGGCGGCAGCCCTGGGCAAGGTTTTCCGTCAGGAAAACATTCCTTACAGATTTTCCGCCCGGGAGCGCAGCGACAGGAAAATCTGCGAGGGGGGCACACGGGGGGTATGGAATACCCGCCCGTGTGTTACCATGAACCCGTAGGGTGAATGGTAACAATTGTTTCACGTGAAACATTCCGATTCGACAAAAAAAGCATAGACGGGTGACGGCGTACTGTGATATAATCAGTTGAAAAGAAAAATGCCGTTTGGGCTGTTTATTTTTTTATGCAGCCCGACCCCGCTTCAAGGAGGGAATTCCATGAGCGAGCATGAACATCCGCTTTCCAAATGGTTTGGAGAAAGGAAAATCGTTCGCCTGATGCTGCTGGCCGCGCTGCTGGCTCTGGCGGTGATGCACGTAGAGTTTATTCTCGATACCGTTCTGCGGCTGTGGCAGGTGGCCAGTCCTTTGATGCTGGGCGCGATTCTGGCCTATATCCTGGAAATCATCATCAAGCGCTTTGAAAAAATTTTCTTCCCGAAAAGCAGGAAACCATGGATGTGCCGGGCCAGGCGGCCCATCTGCATCCTGCTGGCCACGGTGCTGGTGGTGTTTTTGGCGGTGCTGATGGTGTCCATCATCATTCCCGGATTGACGGACGCCTTTACCGTGCTGGCCCGCGAATTTCCCAACTACTTCCTTGATGTCAAGGCATGGGTGCTGGAAACCTTCAAGGACGTGCCCACCGTGACGGACTATGTGAAGGATTTGGAACTGGATTGGAACATCATTCAGGATCGGGTGGTGCAGTGGGGCATCCGAGGGATCGGCGACAACAGCTTGCTGACCAACACGGTGACGGTAATCAGCGCGGTTACCGGCTCCGTCGCCAATTTCATGATTTCCGCCATCTTCGCCATCTTCCTGCTGGGCGGGAAACAAAAGCTGCAAAGCCAGTGCGATAATTTGATACGGGTCTCCATCAGCGAAAGGAACAACAATAAATTGCAGCGCGTCCTGAAAACGGCCAACCGGTGCTTTTCCGGGTTTATCGTGGGCCAGAGCATCAACGGCCTGATTTTGGGCGTGCTGACGTGGCTGGGCATGCGCATCTTCGGCATGCCCTACGCCCTGATGGTGGGCGTGCTCAGCGGCACCACTTCCCTGATCCCCATTATCGGCGGCTACATCGGCGCGGCGCTGGGCACCTTCCTGGTGTTTACCGCAGCGCCCAGCCTGGCTCTGTGGTTCCTGCTCTTTATCGTCACCCTGCAAACACTGCAGGGAAATATCCTGTATCCCCGGCTGGTGGG
>CACWWM010000442.1:1272-3246 GCA_902764565.1 uncultured Eubacteriales bacterium | reverse complement strand
TGGGTCTGCTGAACGTGAACGGCTATTTCGACGGCCTGCTTGCCCAGCTTCGCCGCGCCCACCGGGACGGTTTCGTGAACGACCGGGATTTCCGCCGCCTGATTGCCGCCGACGACCCGGAAACGCTGCTGCGCCTGCTGGACGAAGAAGCGAAATAAAACGCGGAGAATCCCTCTCTGTGCTGAAAAAGGAAAGAGAAACGATGCAGGAAATCAAATGCCCGCACTGCGGTGAAGTATTTCAGGTGGACGAAGCCGGCTATGCCGCGATTTTGAAGCAGGTACGCGACGCGGAATTTGCCAAGGAAGTGACCCAGCGGGAACAATCGGCTGTGCAGCTGGCCGTCGCAAAAGTGGAGCAGAAGAAAGACAGGGAATTGAACGATCTGCATGCCGAACTGGATGCCCTTCGGCAGAATTATCAGAATCAGCAGCAGCGCGCCGCTCTGGAAAATGAATTGGAATCCCAGAAGGATCGCCAGCTCATCGAACGGCTGCGAAGCGACCTGGAAGCGGAACGGGAAAAAAACCGCACGGCCGTGCAAATCGCGGTACAGGAGCAGAAGCTGGAAATCCAAAAGCTGGAAAATGATTTGCAGCACGAAAAGGCCGACCGCGCCGCGCAGGAGCGTCAATTGCAGGAACAGTACAAAAAAGAGCTTTCCATGAAGGACGAGCAAATCGCGCAGTACCGGGATTTCAAGGCACGGCAGTCCACGAAAATGATCGGGGAAAGCCTGGAACAGCACTGCAGGGACGAGTTTGAAAAAATCCGCATGGCCGCCTTCCCCCGCGCGTATTTCGACAAAGACAACGACGCGCGCACAGGCAGCAAGGGCGATTTCATTTTTCGGGAGAAAACCGAGGACGGAATTGAAATCCTGTCCATTATGTTTGAAATGAAAAACGAAATGGACACCACCGCCACCAAGCATAAAAACGAAGATTTCTTTAAAGAACTGGATAAGGATCGGACGGAAAAAAACTGCGAATACGCTGTGCTGGTGACATTGCTGGAAGCGGACAGCGAATTGTACAACACGGGCATCGTGGACGTTTCCTATCGCTATGAAAAAATGTACGTCATCCGCCCGCAATTCTTTATCCCGCTGATCACCCTGCTGCGAAACGCCGCTCTGAAAACCGTGAAGGCCAAGCAGGAACTGGCGAATCTGAGCAGGCAGAACATCGATATCTCGAATTTTGAAAACGAAGTGGACGATTTCAAAAAGAGGATCGCATACAATTATGAACAGGCAGGCAAGCGCTTTAAGGATGCCATTGATGAAATCGATAAGACCATCGAGCATCTGAAAAAAGTGAAAGAGGCGCTGACAAAGTCGGAAGATCAGCTGCGCCTGGCCAATAACAAAGCGGACGACCTGACCATCAAGAAATTAACAAGGCATAACCCCACCATGAAACAGAAATTCGAGGAACTCCACACGCAATCCCAAGCCTCCGCGGACGGAGAAAATACCTGAATTGAAAAGAGCTGTTTTCCCTTTCCCGGAGAACAGCTCTTTGATTGATATGGAAAATATTGGTATTATTATTACAACAGGATAATACCCGCTTCTTCGCAAGCCTGACGGGTCGCCGCGTCCCAGTAGGAGGACTGCACTTCGCCGATATGGGCCTTGCCCAGCAGCAGCATGCACATGCGGCTCTGGCCGATGCCGCCGCCGATGGTAAACGGCAGTTCGCCCTTGAGCAGCGCCTGGTGGAAGGGCAGCTTGCGGCGTTCTTCCTTATGCGCCAACATCAGCTGGCGTTCCAGCGACGCGGGCGACACGCGGATGCCCATGGACGAAATCTCCAACGCGCAGTTCAGCAGATCGTCCCAGAACATGATATCGCAGTTCAGATCCCAGTCGTCGTAGTCCGGGGCGCGCCCGTCGTGGGGCTGGCCGGACTTGAGCTTGCCGCCGATTTGCAGAATGCACGCCGTTTTATGCTCCTTCAGGAACAGGTT
>CACWWM010000442.1:0-1219 GCA_902764565.1 uncultured Eubacteriales bacterium | reverse complement strand
GGCGTTTTTTCCGGATACAAGTCCTCCAGTTCCTGGGAAGTAACGAACGTCACGTCCCGGCACAGGGTGGTTTTGATCTGGGGATATTCCCACTTGATCCGATCCAGCGTGATGCAGATCGCCGTCACGATGCGCGTGACCGTGTCCTTTAAGGTGTCCATCGTGCGGTCCGATTCCCTTATCACCTTTTCCCAGTCCCACTGATCCACATACACCGAATGCAGGTTATCCAGCGTTTCGTCCCGCCGAATGGCGTTCATGTCCGTATACAGCCCTTCGCCCACCGGGAAATGATACCGCTGCAGGGCATACCGCTTCCACTTCGCCAGGGAATGCACCACCTGGGCTTCCTCGCCCGTTTCCAGCATATCAAAAGAAACCGGCCTTTCCACGCCGTTCAGATCGTCGTTCAGGCCCGATGCGCCGTCCACAAACAGCGGCGCCGATACGCGCTTTAAATGCAGCGCGTGGCTTAAATTGCTCTCAAAGGTTTTCTTGATCAGCGCAATCGCTTCCTGCGTATCATATAAAGAAAGCGTCGATCTGTACCCTGCCGGGATCGTTACATGACTCATAGCCTTTCCCTCCCATGCGGCTTTTCCGATTTAAAAGCATAGCAAGAACGGGTTCCTTTGTCAAGAAATTCACTGTTTTTTCCATGGCTTTTGTGGAGAGGGTGGACGTTGGGGGCTCTTCGCCCCCCAACCCCCAACCAGGGGCATGATGCCCCTGGACGTCTTCTGGCCCAAGAAAGCCGGGAAAATCCCAGAGGGAAAGCAAGCTTTCCCACAAGGGATTGTTCCCCGGCTTTCCCCGGATGCAAAGCATCCGGGTTGGCGGCTTTTAGCCGCCGGGCCAGAAGCAAAACGGCAACAAGCTTGACCATTTTCTTTAAGCAGCAGCGGGAATCTGATTATTCAACGCGACATCCTTATTCCGCAGAAGTGGGGTCCAGGGGATTCAATCCCCTGGTGGGGTGTGGGGCAAAGCCCCGCATGTCTCCCTTCGTTCGCCACTTTTGCAAGTGCATAAGTCAAAGATTTTTGTGGATAACCCCGGCATAACTTTGAGGTGTCGCTCATAAAATGCAAGCGCGGCCTGCGTTTTGTTTTCCACGAGGTGTGAAACGAGCGATTGTGGAAGGTGTGGAAAACCCGATTGCGGAGCAAAAATGGCAAATTGAACGTTTTTCAGGGCTTTACATTTTCCAAGCGTCTTG
>CACWWM010000441.1 GCA_902764565.1 uncultured Eubacteriales bacterium | reverse complement strand
GGGTCATTTTATCGATCAGCAGGCCGTATTCCGTGCGGGGGGTGAAGGTGCCTAGCCGATCGGTCTCCACATATCCCTGCACCAGCGCGGCGGTCTGGCCATATCCCGCGCCCTTGCCCGCGTCGCTGTAGGCTTCGCCATAGCTGGAATTATATGTTTCCACCCTTGTCCAGCCGTTGTCCAGGGTTTCCAGCACGTGTACGCCCTGGGTCTGGCAGGTGATCAACCCAATGGCTTCTGATTTGCCATCCGGCGCTGCCCGCAGCTTGTAGGTCTGCCGCTCGGCCTGTTTTCCGGTTCCTTCCACGATGGTCATGGGGGCGATCATCACCTGCCAGATGGCCTCCCAGTCATAGTTGCCCACTTCCATACTCCAGTAATCGCCGGTCACGGTTTCTTCTGCCTGCGTGGAGGGGCGAATCGTGGGCTGGGGCTTGGGGGTGGCCGGGGCGGTCAAGGCGAGACTGAGCTGATAGGAATTGCTGGAAACGCCGTTATCATCCGTTACGGTAATCGACAGGGTATAATCGCCGCTGATGTCAATTTTAACGCCTTCGGCGCGCACGGCATTGCTGCCTTCCTGGACGGAAACGGAAAGAAGGGGCTGCGCTTCGCCCTCCGGAGAAATCAGCAGGGCGTTGAGGAGGCCGTTTTTGCTGCTGGTTACGTCCAGGGTAAAGGAAACGTCCTCCCGGCCGCGAACCGGCGTCCTCGCGCTGACCAGGATGGAAGGAGCGGCTTCGCCCACGGTAAAAGGATGCGAGACCGTTTGCTCCCCTGCCTGGGCCTGGAAGATATACGCTCCCTGGGGCAGCGGTTCGCCGCCGGAAAGCCCGTTGTAGATCACAGTGACCGGATTTTGCGTGATCCGGATGTGATCCCGCAAAGTTTGGATGGATTGCTGATTGGCGTCCTGGATCTCCAGGGTCAGCTCCTCGTCAACAGGCGCATGGAGCATGATTCGCTCCGCCTTGCCGGGATTGATTATCTCCGGCGCATAGGCGAAGGAGAGCTCCTCCGCCAGGGCGGAAATGCTGCCTGTCACCAGAAAAATCAGCATCAAGATTGAAAAGCGAAAACGCATGATTAACTCCTTCTCAGGAAAATAAATAACCTATATTATCATAACAGAATATTCGATCAAAAACAATATATTCCACAAGATGTAGTGTTAAAATTATTGTAAACATTTGGCGGATCGTATATAATGTATGGGCAGCCTAAAAGAAATGGAAAGGATCAGCATGCTGGATCGGATAATGGACGCGCTGCGGACGATCCGCGCGCCGCTTGCCACAGATGAATATGATCTGCATCAGCTGGCCAGGGAAGCCCTGGCGCGGCAGGGCATCGTATGCGAACATGAGGCGGTATTGGCGTCCCGGTGTCGCATCGATATTCTGTGCGGGCGGATCGGCATTGAGATCAAGCGCGGCAAGCCCACCCGTTCGGCTTTGGCCAGGCAGCTTCTTCGCTATGTGCAGACGGGCGCTTCCATCGGCATGAAGTACAATCCCGTGTATAAGCTGCAGGTGCAGCATGACGGCCTGGACCTGGTGGCTCCGCAGGGTGCTCCGGTTTATGCCGTGGCCGACGGCGTGGTCTCGCAGGTGGTCCGCTCCCGCCAGGGCCTTGGAAACATCGTGGAGATTGATCACGGAAACGGCTATGTGTCAAGGTATTGCCTTATGGGTGAAATGACGGTGGTGAAAGGACGCCGTGTAAAACGGGACCAGCAAATTGGCACCGTGGGCATCTCTCCCACGCTTCCCGCCCCGCACCTTCACTTCGAAATCCGTCGCCGCGGCCGCGTCTGTGACCCCGTCAACTTCTTCTTCGCCTCCCTTTCCCCCGAAGAGTATTCCCGCATGATTTACCTGTCCGTGATTACGGAGCAGAGTATGGACTAGGGGGGCGCGCACCCAATAACGCACTTTTGGCCCCTTTTCGCGTTATTGCCCTCCCATGGGTGGAACGTATAACGCACTTTCCCGCCAAAAACGCGTTATACG
>CACWWM010000440.1 GCA_902764565.1 uncultured Eubacteriales bacterium | reverse complement strand
GCTTGCCCCCAAATTCGTCGATTCTCTCCCGGATATGCTGCGACTGCATGGCCGTGTATTTGTCATGATCGAAACCGATGCGCATGGCTGCTCGCCCCCTTCGACGTTTTTTGCCCATACCCGCATATTATAGCACGACCGGGAGAGGCGAAACAAGCGGAAATATGATGTTTTTTTAGTATACAATTATACGGAAGGTTACCATTCACCCTGCGGGTTCATGGTAACGCGCGGGCGGTAACGCGCGGGCGGGTATTGCATACCCCCCGCGTTTCCGCAGCCTCAAAGGTCGCAACTCCCCTTCATGGGGAGATTGCTCCCTTTCGGCTGATCTCATCGCCGATGAAATTCCCGCCACAGGCGGTCATCGGCGATTCGTCCCCCCGCCCAGATTTTCCTGTCGCTACGCTCCCGGGCGGAAAATCTGCAAGGAAAGTTTTCCTGGCGGAAAACCCCGCCCGACCGGCAGAGCCGGTCGATACGATTACAGTCGGGGGTGTTCCCCCGACGCCCCCCTGCTGATATGCTGCTTGACTTTTCCCGTTGCTTTCTTCTCCCAATTATGGTACACTACGGGTATTGAAACCAAAGCATTTCGATACGCGGAAAGGGGTTTTCACGATGAAGATTCTGTCCGGTCAGTCTTTGCCCAATATGCCCTGGCAGGAGAAGCCCGCCGGGTGCCGGGAGGCCATCTGGCGCTATTCCGGCAATCCCATCATCGGCCGGGACGGCAACAAGCGTTCCAACAGCGTGTTCAACAGCGCGGTGGTGCCCTTCGGGGACGGGTACGCGGGCGTGTTCCGGTGCGACAGCCGTTCCATCAGCATGGACCTGTTCGCCGGGTTCTCCAAGGACGGCTACCATTGGCAGATCAACGACGAGCCCATTCAGTTCATCGGCGCGGACGCGGAAATCGCCCCCCGGGAATACCGCTACGACGCCCGCATCACCATGATGGACGGGAAATACTACGTGACCTGGTGCAACGGCTACCACGGCCCCACCATCGGCGTGGCCTGGACGGAGGATTTCAAAACCTTCCACCAGCTGGAAAACGCCTTCCTGCCCTTCAACCGCAACGGCGTGCTGTTCCCCCGGAAGGTGAACGGCATGTATATGATGCTGTCCCGCCCCTCGGATAACGGCCATACCCCCTTCGGGGATATTTACCTGAGCCAGTCCAGGGATCTGGAATTCTGGGGCCGCCATCGGTTCGTGTTCAGCACCGTCAAGAGCGATGCCTCCGCCTGGCAGTCCACCAAGGTGGGCCCCGGCCCCGCGCCTATCGAAACGGACGAGGGCTGGCTGCTGATCTATCACGGCGTGATCACCACCTGCAACGGCTTTGTGTACCGCATGGGCGTGGCCCTGCTGGATAAGGACGAGCCCTGGAAGGTGAAGTACCGCAGCAAGGATTATCTGATGGCTCCCTGGGAGCTGTACGAGTGCGTTGGCGACGTGCCCAACGTGGTGTTCCCCTGCGCCGCCCTGACCGATAAGGACACCGGCCGCATCGCCGTCTACTACGGCTGCGCCGATACCGTGACCGGGCTCGCGTTCACCACCGTGGACGAGCTGGTGAACTTCGCCAAAGAACACGCGCTTTAATGTAAGTGTGGAGCGTGGAGTGTGGAGAGTGGAGTTAGTTATATATAGTGCGTGATATTTTTGAATATTCGGAGAAAAAACGTAAGACACCATAAAAACTCCACACTCCACTCTTCACACTCCACACTGACCAAATATGTGCCCAAGATAGAAGGAGGAACTCCCCCATGCCCATGTTTTATCTGGATAAGCGGGCGCAGGTGATCTGCGACGAGCTGAAAAAAGAATCCGTCCGGCAGAAGGTGCTGATCGAAAACTGGGAAGTGAAGGAAGGCAACTTCATCCGCCCCGAGGACGCGGCGGCGGCGGAAGCGCCCTTTGAACCTTTCGACGCCCGCACCATGCACTGGTATGGCCCGGACAGGCATTACTGGTTCCGCACCCAAATCACGGTGCCCGATTCCTTTGAAGGCAAATCCCTTTGGCTGAACGTGCGCACCCAGATCGAGGAATGGGACGACGCGAAAAACCCCCAGTTCCTTCTGTTCGTGGATGAGGACGTGGCCCAGGGCATCGACATGAACCACCGGGACGTGCTGATCGCGGAGCATGCCCGGGCGGGACAGAAATACTGGCTGAACCTGCAAAGCTATACCGGCACCCTCCACGGGGAATTCCGCCTGATGGTGGAAATGCGGGAAATCGACCCCGAGATCCGGGGCCTGTACTGGGATATTCAGGTGCCCCTGCGCGCTTTCTCCCGCATGAAGGAGGAAAGCCAGAGCCGCCTGGACCTGACCCGGGTCATCAACGATACCGTGAACCTGCTGGATCTGCGCCATCCTTATTCCGGGGAATACTTTGCCAGCGTCCGGGAAGCCCGGGCATACATCCAAAAGCATTTATATGAGGAATTGGGCGGCCATGACGACGTGATCGCCACCTGCATCGGCCACACCCATATCGACGTGGCCTGGTGGTGGACCGTGGCCCAGACCCGGGA
>CACWWM010000439.1 GCA_902764565.1 uncultured Eubacteriales bacterium | reverse complement strand
AGGAAACGCGCTACGGCTGGTATGCGGACGCGGTGCTGGACGAGGCGGAAAGCCTGCTGTCCATGCAGGCGGAAGCGCTGCTGGGGGGCGGCTACCACATTTACACGGCCCTTGACCCGGAGCAGCAGGATATTATCGACGGCCATTTTGCGCCGGAAGGCAATTTCCCCGCCAATGCGTCCGACGGCACCCGGCCCCAGGCCGCCATGGCCAGCGTGGACGTACACAGCGGCGCGGTGCGTGCAATCGAGGGCGGGCGGGAATATGAAGTGCAGAGGGGTCTGAATCGGGCCACGCAAATGCGCCGCCAGCCGGGATCGTCGCTGAAGCCCCTGGCGGTTTACGCCCCAGCCATCGAAAACCACGGGTATATGACCGCCAGCGTGCTGAACGATACGCCCCAGAAGTTCGGCAATTATTCCCCTCGCAACAGCGGGAACCTCTACTACGGCAACGTGACCATCCGCACAGCCCTGAAAAACAGCCTGAACGTGGCGGCGGTGTCCCTGCTCAGTAAAATCGGCGTAGCTTCCGCCCGGGATTATCTGCAAAAGACCGGTATCGAGCTGGACGACCGGGACTGGAACCTGTCTTTGGCCCTGGGGGCCATGACCTACGGCGTTTCTCCCGTGCAGCTGGCCGCGGCCTACGCGCCTTTCGCCAACGGCGGCACCTTTTACGCGCCGTATTTTATCGAGCGTATTGAGGACGCGGCGGGCAATGTGATCTATCAGCATGAAGTGAACGGCAGTAAGGTGCTGTCCGCCCAGACCGCGTATCTGATGACCAGTCTTCTGCAAACGGTCACTTCCTCCGGCACGGGAGCCAAGCTCTCCGGGGCGGGTACGCCCGTGGCGGGCAAAACTGGCACCGTGAATATGACCGGCGGGGGCAACCGGGACATCTGGATGGCCGCCTACAACAGCGATCTGTCCACCGCGTTCTGGATGGGCTTTGATAACCCGGACAACCAGCACAAGCTGCAAAGCTGGGTTTCCGGCGGCGATTATACCGCCGCTATGGCTACGCGTTTTTTCAAAAGCTATTACGCGGATAAGGAAAAGCCCGCCTTTCTCAAGGCGGACGGCATCGTGTGGCTGAATATCGACTTGAAATCCATCGAATGGGCGGGCGAACCTATGCTGGCCACCAAAAACACGCCCAAGAGCTACAGCATTTCGGAGGTGTTTTTATCCTCCAACCGTCCCACCAAGGAATCCAACGTGTGGAGCGCGCCGCGCACGCCCTCCGCATTCTATGTGACCCACAACAATCAGGGCAACCCGGTGCTGGTGATCACGGCGGCGGACACGGGAATATACCGCATCCAGCGGGACGCCATCGGGGAATGCATCATCCTGAACGAGCTGTACGGCAGCGCGGGCGAAACCCTGTATTACACCGACAAGAAAGCCAGATTGGGCGTGGAATATACCTACCGCATCATTCCCATCAACGCAGAATTGCTGAACAACGGCATCCTCATGGAGGGCAAACAGGCCGTTCAGGTAGCCAGCGCCAAAGCCCCGTCCACCGGAAGCCGGATATGGCAGGATATATCCAATCTGCTGTTCGGTCAGGCAGAGCAGGATAACAGCGCCGACGCGCTTTCCCTGTTCTGGCAGTCCGGCGATTGAGCACCGCGCGGCACGCGCTGCATACCATGAAAGGGAGAACAGCAGGCAAGGAGGAAGGACAGATGGAACAGGAAAAAGCTTCGGCGGCGTCTCCCTTTTCGGCGCTCACCTATCAGGAACAGCAGGACCGGTGGCTGGAATGGCGCTCGCGCCAATTGGACTATCAGCCCGCAAGTGCGCGGCAGGTTCAGGCACAGACGGAAAAGCCGAAGGAGGAAGGGCTTCCGCGCATGCGCATGCCCAATATGCGCATCGCCGCACCCGTCCGGCATCGGGAATTGGACGAGGTGCTTTCCCGGCACCGCCAGGCCATGCGGCAGGCGGGCGCTTTCCAGACTACAGCCATTGATTAACGGCAGTCACGATTTCATTCCAATGGC
>CACWWM010000438.1 GCA_902764565.1 uncultured Eubacteriales bacterium | reverse complement strand
GTTGTACTGCTGCGAGATAATGGTGGCGCTTTTCTTCAGCTGGTCAAAGGAGGCCCGCCGGATGGCGACCAGGCCGTCCTGGCGGATCATCCGCAGCATCTCGTCCAGCGGATGGCGGTAGGTTTTCCGGCACCATTTTTCCAGCTTTTCCGCCGTGGTGCCGACATATCCGAGGATCTCCGGCACCTCGCACTGAAGCGCGGCCAGCTCCTCAAACATATCCTTTGTCATCTCCCGGCGCAGGCCCTTCAGGGTCCCGGTATCCGGCATGCCCCTGCCTCCTTTCCCAATGAAAAATCCCCTGCTGTTTTCTTCAGCAAGGGATTTTTTCTTTGCGAGTATATCATATCACAAAGGCCGGCGGTCAATCTCGTCCAAATCGGTCCAATTTTGTGACAGAATTCTTAACAATCAGGCTGTTTGTTACAATTTTATTACGGCTGCGGTGGCCTTTTCAGAACCCCAGCTTCCGGATTTCTTCCACCAGGTTCCGCCCGTAGGTTTCACAGCCCAGCTCGTTCGGGTGCAGGTTGTCCCGGAAGTATTCCGGCAGGTGCGGCACCAGGGTGAAGCCGTCCACGATCTTCACGTTCGGGTACTTTCCGGCAATCGCCTTCACGTTATCACAGAAGCGCTTCAGCGTCGGGAAGCCATCCGGCACGTCGCCGCGCCACAGCGGGGTCACGCACAGCACCGGCGTATTCCCGTACAGGCCAATGAGGGTTTCGTAGTATTCCTCCACGTCCTTCATCGTCTCACAGCCGAACTGGTTGGTGCCCAGCGCCACGATGATCTTGTCCGGCTTGTACCCGTCCATCTTCATCAGGGACTTCTTGTCATAGATGTATCCGCCGATGCCCTGGTTGATGATGTCGTAGTTCAGCAGGCGGTTGGCCACGCTGACATAGGTCATGGCGGAGCGCAGCGGCCCGTAGCCCTGGGTGATCGAATCCCCGAGCCACAGCACCTTTTCATTCTTCTTCGCCGGGGTATACGCGCCGTCGATTTCACAGTTCCGCAGCTCCACGGTCGCGTCCGCCGGCAGGTAGATGATGACGTCCTTCTTCCCTTCGGGCAGCTTCCATTCCAGCTTCCCTTCCTCCGGCAGGTCCTTCACATAGCGGATTTCCGTGATCAGGCCGTTCACCGCCAGCTCGAAGGAATCCTGGGAGCCCGTCCAGGTGAATTTATACTCAAAGGAAATGTTTTCCGCGTCCGTGGTGAATTCCAGCGTCTTGGCGGTCGTCGCCATGCTCCGGTCATACCAGAAATCAAACGCGGACCGGAAATACTCCATCTGCGCTTCCGTATGCTGGAAAGCCTGCAGCCATCCGTCCTCCGTTTCCTCAAAAGAATAAGCCCCGAACCAGATGTCCTGCAGTTCCCTGTTCGTCATACCGGTCTCCTCCACAAAATGAAAATCTGTCGTCTTCTTTTCGCCGCCGCAGGCCCGTTTTCCTGTCAATCGCCAAAAGCGTCCCTTTCCGAACGGGTTTCCGCCGGGCACAGCCAAATCTCATTGGCATGTATTCAAATCAAAAACCCCTTGCAAGATGCAAGGGGTTTTTATCTGTATTAGTTTTATTTTTTGGGGGTGAACAGCTGCTTTTTGCAACGGTAGCATTTGCCGGTTGCAGTATTCACATAATGATTATTGGGATCCTTGCTGCCCGTTTTAGGGCAGCGAGCGCAGTGAGCTTCAGTTGTGCAGTTTCCTCCAACCCAGGCATGATTATTGGGATCTTTGGTGCCTTTTGTGGTATCGCATTTAGGGCAATAAGCCGGCGCTGCGCAGGTTGCAGTACTCCAGCTGTGGTGAACGACTGGTCCCTTTGCATCACGATGGTTCGTATATTTGCACTTCTGCGGATTTTCGCATCCGTTGTATACCCATACGTGCGATCCATATTTCCCGGTATACTTTGTGTGTGTCTCTTTGCAGATCTTGCAGATACCTTTTTCCCATCCATAATGGTTACAATCACCAGGATCACTGTCAAGAAGTTTAGACCATCCCTTATCA
>CACWWM010000437.1 GCA_902764565.1 uncultured Eubacteriales bacterium | reverse complement strand
CAACTTCATCGGCTGCACGGCAGCAGCCTGGCTGAATCCCCCCACGGAACTGGTTTCCTATATTCTGGTTGCCATGTTCTTAGGCATCTGGAGCAGCTACCTGCATGACACGGTATTACTGATCGCCGGACTCCTGGGCGGCATTCTTTCTGTGCTGCTTTCCTTTGTGGTACCCTTTAAGCTTCACATCGTGCTGGCCACCCTGATCGTTTCTGTAATCGCCTGCTGGCTGGAAGTAAAACATTCTAAAAAAGAAGAAGCGAAGTCCTGATAATAAACAAATCAGTTTCTTTATTTACAAAGATTAACAATTGCCGGAAAACAGCCGGCAGAACAGATGGATGGCCTTCAATCGCCCATAGCTTTCCCGGATCTGGCCAAACTCCCCGATGGCCGCCTGATAATCATAGCTGCGCTTGGGGATCTGGCCCTCGTTGAGGTAGGGCGTGACTTTGCCCGTGGGGGTGGTGCCGCCCCTGTACATGTAATAGCCCAGCAGGTTGCAGCCGCTGCCCAGCTTGGTGTTGGCAAGGGCGTCGATGGCCCGCATGTCCATTTGGAACCGGTATTTGTAGGAGCACATCATGCCGCCCATCATTTCGCAGCAGGCATAGGGGCGGCTTTCGGGATCGTAGGCGGGCTCAAAGTTGTATTCCTTCGTCACCGCGCTGTTGTGGTTGTCCCGGTAGATGTATTCCGGGGTGGCGGGGTGGACGCCGGGCTGGCTGTAAAACAGCCAGGGCTGGTAGGCGTAGCCGCCCCACAGGGGCAGGGCTTCCTCCACCGGGGTCACGGCTCCGCCCCAGGCGGTGGCGGTATAGAAGGGCGTCACGATGCCCTCCTCCACCATGATCCGCTTGAGGGCCAGCATGTACGAAAGGCCGGAGTGCCCGCCGTTGACCATCTCGCCCGATACGCCGCGGGCTTCCTCCCAGGGCGCGGTGGAATGCTGATACTCGTTTTCGATCTGCGTGCCCACGATGCAGCCGCCCTGGCGGAAATAGTGGCCGTCCATCTGCCCGTGCAGCGCGCGGAAGAATTTCCGCACGGCGGCCAAAAATCCGGGGTCATTTTCCCGCGCGTCGTATGGCTTGGCGTAGAGCCAGTCGGGCAGGCCGCCGTTGCGCATTTCCCCGTGGGCGAAGGGGCCGATGCGCAGGATCACCGGCATGCGGTGCTTTTCGCAGAGCGCCAGGAAGGCGCCCAGGTTTCGGCAGCCGTCGAAGCGG
This sequence comes from uncultured Eubacteriales bacterium, assembly GCA_902764565.1. Classification (GTDB taxonomy): domain Bacteria; phylum Bacillota; class Clostridia; order Christensenellales; family Aristaeellaceae; genus RUG563. The sequence goes on along the minus strand of CACWWM010000437.1, from coordinate 802 downwards.
AACACGCCCTCCTCCTCCTCGTGCACGTTCCAGAACACGTAGGTGGACAGGAGGTTGATCCCGCCGCACCGCATTTTGACGATGGCATCCTCCCACTGATCGGGGGACACCCGGGAAAAGTGCATCTCCCCGCTGATGCCAAAGAAGGGCCTGCCGTTCACCGTCATATAATCATTGGTGAAGCCGATTTGACGCCCGTCCGGGCTGCGGCCGGAGAATTTTTCACCCAGGGAATAGATGCTTTTTTCCTTCACGCTGCGCAGGTCGAGCTCGTACATGCGCTTTTTCCCTCCCCCCGATTTGCGCCTGAAAACAGCCTGCCGTTTTACTTCATTTTATGATCGATGGAAATGCGCTGTCAAGTGGTATCTGGAGGAGAGGGAAGAAATGCGCGTATATAAAAATACCCCCTCCCGAAGGAGGGGATTTTTTCAGCTCCGGCTTACTCAGCGGCGGGCTGGATGGCGATGATGTGGGGATTGGCGCCGTTGTACCAGTACAGGAAGCCCACCGCGTCGATCTTGGCGCCGATGGCCAGGTCGGTCACGTTGGTGTACACGTCGGTGCCCTCGCCGCACAGATAGGATTCCACAGTGAAGGTGTAGGTCTGACCGTTGACGGACAGATCAAAGTACAGGTCGTTGTTGCTGCCGGCCTGGCCGGAGCCGTCCCAGTTGTACAGGAAAGCCACTTCGTTGCCGTTGGCGTCCTTCTTGGCTTCCACGGTCATGCCGGAGAAGATGACCAGCTGGTTCTGATAGTTGATCAGCTCGTCGGTGCCCAGCAGGTCGGTCACGTCCTT
>CACWWM010000436.1 GCA_902764565.1 uncultured Eubacteriales bacterium | reverse complement strand
GTTGAAAAGAACTTCCACAGAAAAGGAGATGGCCATGTTGGGGGCTTCAATGACGCTTAAATGCGAACGGCTGATTCCGGCAGATTCAGCAAGCTGATCTTGAGACATGCCGCGAGTTTTCCGTAATGCGGCAATGACCATTCCGAGCTCGATGAACCTGTCGCGATTCTCAAATTTGATTACGTTCGCCATTTTCTCGCCCCCCTTTTCTGCTTTATTGTAGTCTGTTTCAGCTTTTTCTACTGCTTGCGAATAAAAGATATTGCTTTTATTTAAAAGCAATTATATAATATTCAAAGCAATTGCTGAAAGTACAAAGCAGATAAGGTATCAAAGGAGAGAGAAAAATGGATTTGCGCGCAGTGCTGGCAAGTATGAAACTGGACGCCATCCGGGAAACGCTGCTGACGCCCCGGCAGCGGCGGCTGATGGAATATTATGTGGATTTGGAATGGCCGGTAGATGCGGTGGCCCGGCAAATGGCGATATCCCCGGCGGAGGTGCGCCGAGCCCTGAGACGCATTGCCCGAATCGGATTGGATTGGCAGGAATATCAAAAAGACCACCGCCAGGAGACGGTGGATGTAACCTTGGAAAAAGGCGAAATCGGCGTGATCCTGGCCGCGCTGGAAGACGCCCGAGATACGTTTTATTCTCTCTTTGACGCGAACGAGGAAGCGGACTGGCGGGAGGAATTGGGCTTTAACGTCAAAAAGCTGGAAATATTGATCGAAAGGCTGAAACCGTTGGAGGAATGATACCATTCAGACAGCAAAAAGCCCTTTCCAACGTTTTCACGCAGGAAAGGGCGGTTTTACTTTTTATCGGGCCGTCAATTACTTCAGCTCGGCGAAGTACTTGATGGTGCGAACCATCTGGCTGGTGTAGCTGTTCTCGTTGTCATACCAGGACACGACCTGCACCTGAGCGGTGTCGTCGTCGATCTTGGTCACCATGGTCTGGTTGGCATCGAACAGGGAGCCATAGGTCATGCCGATGATGTCGCTGGACACCAGCTTTTCGGTGGTGTAGCCGAAGGATTCGCTGCTCTGGGCCTTCATGGCGGCGTTGATGGCTTCCTTGGTGATGTCCTTGCCCTTAACAACCGCAACCAGGATGGTGGTGGAGCCGGTGGGCACGGGCACGCGCTGAGCGGAGCCGATCAGCTTGCCGTTGAGCTGGGGAATGACCAGGCCGATGGCCTTGGCGGCGCCGGTGCTGTTGGGCACGATGTTGGCCGCGCCAGCGCGAGCGCGCTGCAGGTCGCCCTTCCGATGGGGGCCGTCCAGGATCATCTGGTCGCCGGTGTAGGCGTGCACAGTGGTCATGATGCCGCTCACGATGGGGAAGGTGTCGTTCAGGGCCTTGGTCATGGGGGCCAGGCAGTTGGTGGTGCAGGAAGCGGCGGAGATGATGGTATCTTCGGGCTTCAGGGTGTCATGGTTCACGTTGTACACGATGGTGGGCAGATCGTTGCCCGCGGGCGCGGAGATAACGACCTTCTTGGCGCCGGCGTCGATATGCGCCTGGGCCTTGGCCTTGCTGGTGTAGAAGCCGGTGCATTCCAGAACCACGTCCACATCCAGGGCTTTCCAGGGCAGGTTAGCGGCCTTGGGCTCGGCATAGATGGTGATTTCCTTGCCATCCACGGTGATGGAGCCGGGGACCTTCACGGTCTTGCCGTCTTCTTCAAACACGGGTTCCTTGGAGGAAACGGTGTGCTTGTTTTCACCGATCACGCCGCAGTAACCCTTCTGGGCGGTATCGTACTTGAGCAGGTGCGCCAGCATCGCGGGGCTGGTCAGGTCGTTGATGGCGACGACGTCGTAACCTTCGGCACCGAACATCTGCCGGAAAGCCAGACGGCCAATGCGGCCAAAACCGTTGATAGCAACTTTCACCATGGGAAACTCCTCCTTTAATCAATCAGATAAGGGTGCTTTTTTCACCACGTTGTATTATACCGAATTTTGGCGGGTTTGTCCAGCCCCGGGACGGGACATTTTCTGCCCGCGGGGGGAAGAAAACCCGGC
>CACWWM010000435.1 GCA_902764565.1 uncultured Eubacteriales bacterium | reverse complement strand
TCCATGGCCGGCGGCGACGTGTTCGCTGAAGCGGGCGTTCCCGCCATCGGCGTCAGCTGCACCAACCCCAACGTAACCCTGCTGTGCGACTACTACTGGCGCATCTGCTTCCTGGATCCCTTCCAGGGCACCGTCATGGCGAACTTCGCCAAGGAACTGGGCGCCACCAAGGCGTACGTGCTGACCATGCTGGGTGAAGACTACGGCGTGGGCCTGGGCAAGTACTTTGTGGAAGCCTTCAAGGGCCTGGGCGGTGAAGTGGTTGAAGAAAACTTCACCGAAGGCACCAGCGACTTTGCGGCTTACATCAACAACGCTGTTTCCAACGGCTGCGACGTGGTGTTCGCTCCCTGCGCGACCACCTATGCGGCCCTGATCATCGACCAGGCTGCGGCCCAGGGCATCAGCTTCCCGCTGCTGGCCGGCGATACCTGGGAAAACAGCGCCATCCTGAACGCTGCCAAGGGCAAGGACATCAAGGTCTACTGCTCCACCTTCTTTGATGAGAACGACGACGCGGCTGCGGCTGCCGAGTTTGTTACCGGCTTCAAGGCCTGGCTGAATGCCGACAGCGGCAAGATGACCAACAACGGCGGCAATGATATCGTTGCTGCGGTTTCCGCCCTGGGCTTCGATGCTTACAATGTTGCGCTGGCCGCCATCAAGGCTGCTGACAGCGCTGATGCCGCGGCGATCGTTGAAGCGCTGCCCGGCGTGACCTATGAAGGCGTGACCGGCGCCATCGCGTTCGACGATGTCGGCGACGCGAAGAAGGACATGGCTTACATCAAGTTCGCCAATCCCGAAACCGGTGCTTTCGATTTCGTCAAGACCCAGAAGGTCGGCGAATAAGGTTCTGAAATCCAGGAGGCTGCCGCAACGGGCGGCAGCCTCCCTTTCTGTTTAATTCCCTCACGAAAGGGTTGAACTTATGTTTGACACGCTGCTTCCTTATCTGCTGGCGGGTGTGTCCGTCGGCGGACAGTACGCGCTGATTGCCGTAGGCTATACGCTGGTTTACGGTATCCTGCGCCTGATCAACTTTGCGCACGGCGATATTTTCACAGCGGCCGGGTTCTTTATGGTTTACCTGGTTGCTTCCGTGCCCCTTCCCCTGGCTATTCCGCTGGTGATTATCCTGACGGTTGTGCTGGGCTTTGTGGTGGAGCGCGTGGCGTATAAGCCGCTGCGTTCCGCGCCTCGGATGTCCATCATGATTTCCGCCATCGGCGTCAGCTATCTGCTGCAGAACCTGATGTGGTATGTCACAGGCGGCCTGGCAAAACAGTATCCGGTGCTTCCGGGTCTGTCCCAGACGATCCAGATCGGTTCCGCCACCACGAAGCTGGTTACCATCGTCACCCCCATCCTGACCATCGCGCTGGTGGTCGCGCTGGTGATGCTGATCAACCATACAAAGATCGGTATGGCCATGCGGGCGGTGTCGGTGGACTTTGAAACCAGCCAGCTGATGGGCATCAAAATCAACAACGTCATTTCCGTGACCTTTATCATCGGTTCCGCCATGGCGGCCATCGGTTCCCTGCTGTACTTCACCAACTACACGGCGGTTACGCCCACGGTCGGCGCCATGCCCGGCCTGAAGGCTTTTGTGGCGGCGGTGTTCGGCGGCATCGGATCGATCCCCGGCGCGATGATCGGCGCGTTGATTATCGGTATCTGTGAAAATCTGATCAAGGCAGCCGGCTGGACGGCATTCTCGGATGCGTTCACGTTCGCGCTGCTGATTGTGGTTCTGCTGTTCCGGCCCACCGGCCTGTTTGGCGAAAAGACCACGGACAAGGTGTGAGGTGATGAACATGAAAAAAGGAAACAAAAGGCTCATCATTTCCCTGGTCTTTGTGGCTTTGCTGTATGCGGCCGGCTGCCTGATTGAGCACACGGCGGGGACCAAGTCCATGGTCGTCACAGTACTGCAGAAGGGCGCGGTTTACGCCCTGATCGCGGTTTCCATGAACCTGCTCAACGGCTTTACCGGACTGTTTTCCCTGGGCCAGGCCGGCTTCATGCTGGTCGG
>CACWWM010000434.1 GCA_902764565.1 uncultured Eubacteriales bacterium | reverse complement strand
TACTCCTCTTCAACAAATCCCAATTTGTAATTCCGCAAAAGAGATCACCTCCCCGGCGGAGGTTTGGAGGCAAAGCCTCCAAGGGCCCCTTGCTCGAAAATTGATATACAAACAGTAAACGCAAGCGTCTTCTTGCGTCCAGGCGCTGAATCTGGTATACTGATGCTGGAGGATTGTACAGCATGAAGAAAAACCAGCAAGTGCTATTATCCGTCATGGGCTGGACCCACGACGACGACGAGCCCGCCGATTCCGTGCGGCTGCTGACCACGGGCACCCTGTCCGGCGAGCAGGACCGCTGGCGCATCGACTACACCGAAACCCAGCCGGACAATGAGAGCAGCGACGTGATCCTGACCATGGGCAAGGGCGTGGTGACCATGCAGCGCACGGGGCCCTACGGCACCAGCATGGTGTTTGAGCAGGGCCACCGCTACGAGGGCTCTTACAGCACGCCCTACGGCAATTTAGCCATGGGCGTATTTCCCACCCATGTGAAATACAAGGTGGACAACGGCCAGACAGGGGAAGTGGATCTGACCTATCAGCTGGATTTGCAGGGCCAGTTCGCCGCCATGCACGAGCTGCGCATCCGCTTCTGCCCGGCGGGCAAGCCGTGAGCGCCCTGGACGCCTGGCGGCAGACCCTGCGCCCGCTGATCCCCAAGGGGTTTTTGCGCCGGGATCAGGGGGACGGCCTGTTCGTCAGCGATTATCCCCGGTACGGGGAGGCGGAGGCCGTGTCCGCCCGCATCGAAGCGGCAGGCTTTCGGGTGGCGCTTATGGACGGCTTGGCCCGCGTCGCCCCGGGAACAGAAACCTTGGCCGCCCTGCTGAACGACGCGCCCATCCGCCAGCCAGCGGTCACGGACGAAAACCTGTTCCTGTACAGCCTGGCCCACCGGATTGCGGAAGGAAACGCGCCCCTGACCCCGGAAACGGAAAAAACCGTATGGACGAGCCTGAAATATCTGGACGCCGGGGACGAAGCGGGCCTGTACCGTTTCCTCTCCCCCGCCGCCGCCCTGGCGCAGCGGCAGCATTGCGCCCTGCCGGGAGGGCTGGGCAGACTGATCCTTGCTCTGCTTTAAGTGTGGAGTGTGAAGCGTGGAGTGTGGAGTTATTTTTCGTGAATCGTTTGTGCTTGCCGGATGATCGAACCAAAATGAAAGACAAATCTAAACTTCACTCTCCACACTCCAAACTCCACACGAATTAAATTCCCTTTCTTGCACTTCAAAAATGGGAGGTATCGCCATGCTGATCACTTATCACGGCCATTCGGAATTTTATATTGAAGGGGCCAACGGCTTTGCCCTGCTCACCGATCCCTACGACGGTCATGTGGGCTATCCCATGCGCGAATACCGCTGCGATGCGGTGACGGTGAGCCATGGCCACGGAGACCACAATTTCACCCAAAAAGCCCTGGGCGCGCCTGCCATCATCGACAGCGCGGGAACATGGAAGCCCGCTCCCGAGGTAAAAATCACCGCCATTCCCTCCGTCCACGACGACGCGAACGGGGCCAAGCGGGGCAAAAATCTGCTCATGAAAATCGAAATGGAGGGCCTGACCCTGGCCCATCTGGGCGACCAGGGCGTGGCCCTGACCCCTGAGCAGCTTTCCGCCCTGGGCGCAATCGACATCCTGATGCTGCCCATCGGCGGCTTCTACACCATCGACGCAAAGACGGCCTATGAGATCGTCAAGGCCGTCCATCCCCGTATCACCATTCCCATGCACTACAAAACCTCCGTCAACGCCGGTTGGCCCATCGCCGACGAAACGGAATTCCTGCGCCTGATGGGCCAGCCTTCCCTTGCGCCTATGCCCCTCCTGCGGGTGACCAAGGGCGATTTGAGCGAACAGCCCGGATTGGTCATGCTGGAGTGGGGGAAAATTGACGAATAAATTTGCGGGGGAAACCGCTCTTTGGAATTTCCACGGCCTGCGCTTCGCTTGCCCGCGCTTCCGTTCTATGTCACTTGACTTGTGTCGCGCCACGCGGCTAAACCCGCGTGGCTGTTAAGCGGTTTCCCCCGCACCCCCTTCCGAGAAAGCCGCTTTTTCTTGACGGTTATTTCTCACATTGATGAAAACCGCCCTCTGCGCATGCAAGCCGTGGGCAATTTTTTATATCCCAAGATACCGATTGGCCAAATACGCAACCATTTCCTTGTATTGCTTTGCGGATTGATCGAGGTTTCCACCCTCCCAGAGCGCATAGGCCGGTTTTATGTATTCCTGTATCAGTTCATCCGCAATCTGACCGCGTTGCTCGTCCGCGCCAAGCCGATCCGCGATTTGTGGAGCGAGGCTGTAATAGGCTGACAGCCATTCCGTATGTTCCGACGCGGCGAAAATTTCCTTGACCGCTTCATAGAGCGTAAGCCATTTTTCTTTCGGTTCATCCAATATTTCACATATTGAGGACACTATCAGGCAGCCATCGGGCGCGAAGCACATGCAGTCCTTCGCGTTTTGCGTGGCTTTTTCATATCTATGGGCATATACACACCATCTGCGCCCATCACCGTTCATATCGCTGGAGTTCACCCACCATATACATTCCCCGCAATAATCGGTCATTCTTTTTTCCTCAAATCCACAGTACTTTATATGCCTTTCAGCTTGTGACAGTATAGGTCAATTTCACCCTATTTGTCAATAGGTCATAACGCCATAATTTGATCATAAACTATGGTGTTACGAGGTGAAACCAAGATGGGAGACATGGGCCGCTTAAAAGCGCTGCGGAAGGAGAGAAACCTCACACAGATTCAAATGCAATTGCTGACGGGTATCGACCAAAGCGATTATTCAAAAATCGAATCGGGAAAGCGATATTATTCATTTGAACAATGCAAACGAATCGCCTTGGCATTGAATACCAGTATGGATTATTTGGCGGGCTTGACCGATGAAAAACGGCCTTATCCTCGAAACGGAGCAAGCTTTGAAAGCAAATAGAAAAGCCTCTGGCCAGTAATGGCAAGGCTTCTATGAAAAACTGATATTCCTTTATGGCTTTCTCGGAAGGGGACGAACTGCCGATTTCCGCCAGTGGCGGAAATCAAATCGGCGGTGAGATCATCCGAAACAAGCAATGTCCGCATGAAGCGGACTTGCGCCCATTGAGGATGCGGAAAGGGGGAAACCGCTCTTTGGAATTGCATCGCACGGCCTGCGCTTCGCTTGCCCGCGCTTCCGTTCTATGTCACTTGACTTGTGTCGCGCCACGCGGCTAAACCCGCGTGGCTGTTAAGCGGTTT
>CACWWM010000433.1 GCA_902764565.1 uncultured Eubacteriales bacterium | reverse complement strand
AATCACGGAAAACAAAGTATAGCATCAAAGTTCCACACGTTAGGTGTTGGAAGATTCGGGGAGGGAATGGCATGGGGTAAAACTTCAGCCGATCAGAAACATCGAAACCGTGCGCAGGGTGAGCGCTACATTAAAGGAACTGGACACGGAACGGGGAAAACGGATGTACATGCTGTGGATCGTGGGCATCTGCATGGGCATGCGGATCAGCGACATCGTGGATCTGAAAGTGGGCGACCTGCGCGGTAAGACGGAATACACCTATCTGCCCCACAAGCAGGAGCACAAGAAACGGGCCAGCAGCATCACCATCCCGATCCCGGAGGACGTGCAGAAAGCGGTTGCCGCCAGATACCAGGGCATTGAGGACGGCGCGTGGCTGTTCCCCAGCCGGAAGAAGAAGAAAACCAACGGGGCCAAGTATCCCAAAGCAGTGCACGCCGGCGAAAATAAGAAGTACCGGGAGCGGGCCGTGAACGTGGGCGCGATCAGCCGCCAGACCGCAAGAAAGGACATCAAGGAAATTGGACGGATCTGCGGGATCGACATGGTGATCGGCTGCCACACGATGCGGAAAACCTTCGGCTATCACCATTACCAGACCGAGCACGACGTGGCGAAACTTCAGGAATGGTTTTATCACGAATCGCCCGCCACGACGCTGGTGTACATCGGGATCAGCCTGGACAACTTCCGGGAAATGGTGGGGAACAAGTCGCCGTTCAAGGGGCTATCGGGGTATTGAAAAAAAGTCGGTAATTACCTTGACATACAAAAACGCCTGTGATATGATATGATCGCAAGTAGTAGACAATGAAGGACGCAAGGCGAAAGGCCGGGCGTCCTTTTCGTTTTGGTCGGCGGCGGTCTTACCCTTTCCCGCTGCCGGGGCGCGCTGAAAGGGGTGGGCGGGCGCGTGGGTAACATGAGGGAAGCGATCCAGCCGTTTTACAGTTCGCGGGCCTGGAAGAACTGCCGCGCCGAATACGTCAAAAGCGTGGGCGGACTGTGCGAAAGATGCAGGCAGCGCGGGATCATCAACGCGGGAAGCAAAAAGCGGCCGCTGGAAGTGCACCACAAAATCAGGCTGACTGCTGCCAACATCAACGATCCGCGGGTTACGCTGAACTGGGACAACCTGGAACTGCTGTGCAAAGATTGCCACGACGAAGAAAGGGAAAAGAAAAACGTCGTGCGGCGCTGGCGCTGCGGGCCGGACGGGCGGCTGATGCCCCCCTTGGTCGGGGAGAGGTAGCCATCCCGGGCGAGGCCCGGAGTTAGGTCGAAAAAGAGCGCCAAGATCGCGGGAAGGGGGTGTAAAATATGGCAGGAAAAGGGGCAGATAAAAAAACTTTATCCGATATGACCCAGGGAAAAAAGAAGAAAGTGAAGGACAGGGCCGTAAGCGCCGAATTGAGGCGTTTGCTTGCGCTTTTTGCGCCGCTGCCGGAGAATGAACGCAAGTTTTTACAGCCTCTTTTTGAGAACGCGGCGTTCATGAAGATCACCCTGGACGGCTTGCAGGACGAAATCAGGGAGAATGGAACGGTGGAAGCCTACCAGAACGGCGAACGCCAAAGCGGCTTCAAGATCAGCGCCGCCGTGCAGGCGTACAATCAAACCATCAAAAACTACAACGCCGTGATGGATAAGCTGATCGACCGGCTGCCGGCAGAAGAAAAGAAAAGCGATTCCCTGAGCCAGTTTAAACTAAAATGAGCGGGGAAAACGCCATCCTGCAATACTATCAGGCCATCATGGACGGCAGCGTGGTGGTGGGCGAATGGATCCGGAAACTGTACACCGTGATCGTGGACGGCCTGGAAAAGAAGCGCTGGTTTTACGACCACCGGAAGGCCCGTCGCCATCCAGTTGACGGCGGAAACCGAATCCCTGAAGGTTGACGGCGCGTCCCTGTGCTATGTCAACGCGGAACTGATCGATGAAAACGACCGGGTCGTGCCCGACGCGGACGCGCTCTTGAAGGCGGAGGTCTCCGGCGCGGCGGAGCTGCTGGGCTTTGGCAGCGGCAATCCCATTACC
>CACWWM010000432.1 GCA_902764565.1 uncultured Eubacteriales bacterium | reverse complement strand
GATTGGGACAGCTTCAAAAGCGCTCTGCGGGAAAAGATGCTTGCGGTGGAAGCCCTGGGCCTGACCCCCGGCCCGGAAGCGAACTGGCGCATGGAAAAGGACGCGGCGGAGAAGGAAAAGCAGGCTGAGGAACAAATCCGCCGCGCGCCCCGGATGGAAGAAGTGTGCCGCATCAACGACCGCATGCTGATCCAGGAGTCCATGGAAAGACTGCTGCGGGAAATTCAGATGCCCCGGCCCTTCGCCCTGCGCATCATGGACTTTGCCTGGGCCGATTTGGAGGCCTTTTCCGGAACCGCGCCGGAGGAAGGGAACGACGGGGCCGCCGAAGCGGCGCGGCAGCTGCGCACCGCCGTGGAAAACAACTGGTACGGGCCCTGGAATCCCCTGCCCCACGACGTATTTGTGGACACCATGGCGTGCTTTACCCGCTTCGTGCGGGAGCATTTTGAATCCCTGGGCGTTTACGGCTTCGACCGGGGCTTTTGGACCACCCGGCAGATCAACGCTAAGCTGTTCCGCCTGGGCGAACTGGAATACGAGCTTTTGCAGGAAGGGGAAAAGCGTTCCATCGCCCTGCATATCCCCTCGGACTGCCGCCTGGAAAGCGCCCTGCTTAACGAATCCGTGGCGCGGGCGAGAAAATTCCTGGCCGCGTACTTCCCGGATTGGCAGGACGCGCCCATGATCTGCGAATCCTGGCTGCTCTCCCCCGTGCTCAAAGACCTGCTGCCCCCCGATTCCCGCATCCTGCGCTTCCAGCGGGCCTTCGACCTGACCCCCGGCAGCGGTGACGAACGGGAAGCCGTGCTGCAATGGGTGTTCCGCCTGACCCCATCCCAGCAGCAAGGCGTCTCCCTGGACGCGCTGCCGGAGGATACCGCTTTGCGGCGGAGTATGAAGCGCTATCTGCTGTCCGGCGGCGGCGTCACCGCCGCCAGCGGGCCTTTGGTAAGAGCTTTCTCGTAAATAAGGCGAACCGGCCGCTCTCCGCAAAAGGGCAGCCGGTTCGTTTTTTTATTGGGGCTGAATGATGATTTCTTCGATGCGCCAGGGAGCGATGGCAAATGTGACCGTGCTCCCCTCCGCCTGTGCCTTCCCCGTTTCATCGCCCTTCATATCCGCAAGGCGGGCGGACTGGACGGCGAAGGGCAGGGTGAGGGTGACGGTATCCTGCCTGCCCGCCGTTTCCACCGCGCGCACCCGAAGCGCCCCGTCCTCCGTCAGCTCCACGCAGGACAGGACGGCGCTTTCCGCCCGGAAGCGAAGCAGCCGCATTTCCGGCGGCAGCTTGCCGGGCTGGGCCTTGGTGGACAGGGCGATCAGGGGGCGGTTCAGCGCGCCCACCCGGCCGAGCAGCGCGGCGGGCTTTTCATTGCCCACGCGCAGCCACAGGGTGATCCGGTGCAGGCCCCGTTCCGGATAGGGATCGGGATTCCCGGCCGAATTGATGAGGGTGCAGCTCAGCACGCCCTCCGACAGCCGGTAGCCGTATTTGCTGTCCGCCGCCAGAGTGAGGGCACAGCCGCCGTTCTGCGCGGAAGCGAAGGTCAGGCAGGGAATATCCCGCCAGGCCGCTTCCCGCCGGACGAAGCCGCCGGGCACGTCGCACAGGCATTCTTCGGCCTTTTCTTTCAGCGGCGCGCGGAATACCAGCACCGGCACGGTATCGTCTTTTCCCGCCGCCTCCTGCCAGTCGATTTCCCAGGCGTACTGCAATTCCTTCGCCCCGGCGTCCAGAGAAATCCTGGCGGTGACGGTGGAGGAAAGAACCTTCTGCTCGATTTCCAGGCAGGAGCGCACAGTCCCCTGCATGGGCCGGAAGCGCACCGCGCGCTCCACGGGCCGGATTCCCAAGTAACGCCCGATGTGCCAGGCGTCGCTGGTGCTCTTTTCGGTATCCGCCACGCACAGCTGCGCGGGAGCAGCCAACTGTTCTTCGCCGCTTTCCTTATCCACCAGCGATACCAGCGCGCCGGTCACGCTGTCAAAGCGGGCGCGGAGATACTCGTTTTCCAGCACGCAGGGGCCCATGGCTTCTTCG
>CACWWM010000431.1 GCA_902764565.1 uncultured Eubacteriales bacterium | reverse complement strand
CATGATACAGCCCATACAGCCGGGCCGTTTCCGCCATCAGCCTCTCGTGCTCCCCATCCCCCAGGGAATCCAAACAGCGCAGATGGTTTTTATCGTCCAGCAGGGATTGATGCTCATGCTGTCCGTGCATATCCATCAGCATGCCGGAAAGCTCCCGCAATTGGGTCAGCGGCACAGCCACCCCCTGGATGCGGCACACGCCGCGTCCGCTCTGGCTGATTTCTCGGGCCAGGATCAGGGACTGATCCTCATACTCAAAATCATGTTCATCCAGCCAGGCGCGGGCCTGCGCACAATCGGATATGTCAAAAAGTCCTTCGGCATAAGCTTTTTCGCACCCGGTGCGAATCAACTCACGATCCGCGCGGCTTCCCAGCAGCAGGTTGACGGCGTCCACCACGATGGATTTGCCCGCGCCTGTCTCGCCGGTCAGCACATGCAGACCCTTGCCAAAGGACAATTCTATCTGATCGATCAACGCGATGTTTTTAATCAGTAATTGCAGCAGCATAGCTCCAATATCGGCCGATCAGCGCTTCAGGATCTCCTGGAATTTTTCCACCACCGCAGGGGCTTCCGCGGCGCTGCGCACGGCCACAAAGATGGTGTTGTCGCCGGAGATGGTGCCAAGCACTTCGGGCCAGCGCATGCTGTCGATGGCCTCGCCGGCGGCGTTGGCGCTGCCGGGCAGCGTGCGGATCACGATCAGGTTTTCCGCATGGCTGATGGACAGCACTGAATCAATGAACATGCGCACCAAGCGCTCGGAGACGCCGTGCTCCGCCTTATCTACCGTGGCGTACTTATAGGATCCGTCCGGTGTCAACACCTTGAGCAGCCGAAGCTCCTTAATGTCGCGGCTCACCGTGGCCTGCGTGACCACAATACCCAGATCCCGGAGCTTGGCGGCCAGTTCTTCCTGCGTCTCAATATTATCTTTTTCGATAATACTGAGAATTGCCATTTGTCTTGCGTTTTTCATCCGTACCTCCCCAAGCAATTGACTTGCTTACAAGCGCAGTATACCACATTTATTGTTTTTGTGCAACAGTAATCCTTTTATCCTCCGTCAAATTCCGGCATTAATTGTCATTTTCGACCTCTTCTTCGGGAGTGTTGGTTTGTTCATTTTCGTTTTTATCGGCTTTGGCCTTTTCAGGCAGCGGACGGCCTTCCACAAAAGCCAGAAATTCTTCCCGGGACAGGGTTTCCCGCTCGATCAACAGGCGGGAGAGGCCTTCCAGCATATCCTGATGCTCCTTCAAGGTATCCATGGCCAGGGCGTAGCAGGAGCGCAGCATATCGGCCACCTCGCGGTCGATGGCGGCGGCCACTTCCTCGCTGTATTCCCGGGAATGGCCAAAGCTTGCGCCCACGAACACTTCCTGCTCGCTGTCCAGATAAATGGTGCCGATCTTTTCGCTCATGCCGTAGCGGGTCACCATGGCGCGGCAGATGTTGGTGGCGTTCTGCAAATCGCTTTGGGCCCCGGTAAAGATATCGTTAAAGATCAGCTTTTCCGCCGCGTGGCCGCCCAGACTCATGGCTGTGCGCTGAAGCAGCTGAGTCCGGCTCATATTGTCCAGCTCCTTGGTGGGCAGGGACAGCGTGAAGCCGCCGGCGCTCCCGCGGGGCACGATGGTCACGGTGTGCACTTCATCGCACAGGGGCAGATAATGTCCCACGATGGCATGGCCTGCCTCGTGATAGGCCACCAGCTTGCGATCCTCTTCCAGCACCTTGTGGCTCTTTTTTTCCGGGCCCATCTGGATGCGCTCCACCGCTTCGATCAGCAGGGCCTGGGTGATTTTATCCACCCGCGCCCGGGCCGCCAGGATGGCAGCCTCGTTCATGATGTTTTCCAGATCCGCGCCGGTGGCGAAGGGGGTGCGCTTGGCAATGATTTCCAGGTTTACGTCGTCGGCCAGGGGTTTGCCCCGGGAATGCACCTTCAGCACGGCGATGCGGCCGTTGACGTCGGGATAGTTGACGGTGATCTGCCGGTCAAAGCGGCCGGGACGCAGCAGGGCGGGATCCAGGATGTC
>CACWWM010000430.1 GCA_902764565.1 uncultured Eubacteriales bacterium | reverse complement strand
TCATGAGCAATTTATTTCCAAATATGGAGATCATGCACATCATATACCTTGAAGTTTACTCTAAGTCAAGAAATAAAATGAGAGAAAAAACGGGACGTTCCGCCGCTGCGTTCGCAGTGAAGAATGTCCCGCTTTTTTATCCGGGCCCGCGCGGGCGAACTTTACCGAACGGTAATCACCGTGCTGGTGTTCTCGGACGATATATCCACCCATCGGCTGTCCGTAATGGATACGATTTCCGGTTTAACGGTGCATTTGCCCGCCTTGGCCGCTTTGAACGAAAGCTTGATCAGGTCGGCTTCGGCAATACCGGGCTGGCCGTCAGAGGGGCCGAACACGAGCGTCACCACGCCCTGTTCCGTGTTTACGGAGGATACGCGCGCATCCAGCGCTTCCGCGTTTTCAAGGGTGAGCAGCTTGCTGTCGAACGTAACGCGCACGAGGGCGAAGCCCGGACTCGCTTCCCACCACCCCAGGCGGATCGATACATCGAGCGATTCGCCCTTGGCCAGGCTCTCCGTTTCCGGAACAGCCGCGATCCAGGCGCCGCCCGCCAGGCAGGGAATGGACGCGCATACGCAGACGATGAACAGCGAAACAGCGATCAACTTTTTCATACGAACCTCCCGTATCAGCCGTTTTATGCTTCCTTAAAAGTGTATACTGAATACCATGGGCATGGCGCTGAACAGCGGGCTCATGCTCAGGACCAGACTCAAAACCAGGTGCGTCATCAGCAGCGCGAAGCTCATGACCGCCAGCAGCCGGACGGGCCTTGCGTCCCAGCCCACCTTCATGGCGATGGCCCCGGTGACCAGGCTCATGCTGACGGCCAGGCCCGACAGGTTGAACGAGAGCAGGGAAGCCGCGGAGAGCGCGACGCCCACAATCAGCTCATCCTTGGGCCACGGCTGCCGCACCCAGCGGTTGCCCGTGGGCTGCCATTGAACGCCCTTGCGCCGGAGGAAACGGAAGATGCCCTTCCATGCGTTCAGCATCAGGGACATATACGCGGCGGTGCTGTATACCAGCAGCCGCAGCACCCGCCGCATAGGCAGCACGCGCGTGGCGCCCAAGGTCAGCGTGGCGAAGACGGGGGAGAGGGCGCAGAACACGCTGAATGCCCGGAAGGCAAGCCCGCTCATGCTGGAAAACACGTCCTCCACCACATACAGCGGGAAAAGCGTCACCTCCCGCCCGAACATCACGATGGTGGGCGCGTGCCAGCTTCCGAAGGAAAGCGGCAGCAGCAGCGATGTGACCAGCACATACACCAGGGCGATGGCGGGCACATACAGCGGCAGGGACCAAAGCAGCATATCCGCCTTTTCCACCAGGCCCGTTTTCGGGCTTCTGAGCAGATCGCCCATGCAGGCGTGAATGGCTTCCACCGATCCCGCCACATACCGCTTCTGCTGCTGGCGGAAAATGCCGTACTGGGCGGGGAAATCCTCCGTGCAGATCACGCCGCTGTTGTATACGCCCCGCCAACCGTGCTGAATCAACCGCACGGAGAAGGCGAAGTCCTCCGATGTGAGGAGGGGGAACCCGCCCACGTCCTTCCACGCCTGCATGCGGATCACAGCCCCGTGGCCCATGTAAACCACCGCGCCGAACCGGTTGCGGGGCAGGATGTGCAGCAGCCAGAAAGGGCTGATGGTATCCGACATATCGCGCCCGAAGCCCGTCAGGTCCTTCCGGTTGGGCCTGTGGGCGGCCTGCACGAAGGCGATTTTATCGTCCGTAAAGCAGGCCATGGCGCGGGAAAGGAAATCCGGGGGCAGATGCTCGTCCGCGTCCGCTACGGCAAAGAAGCCGTATTGATCGGCAATGATTTCCAGCGTGTAGTTCAGATTTCCCGCCTTAAAGCCCTGGGTGTTTCCTCTGCGGATGACGGTGGAAACGCCCTTGTGCCTGTCCGCCCAGGCGTCCACCTTCGCGCGTTCCGCTTCGTCCGTGCTGTCATCCAGGATGTACAGATGAAAAGCTCCGTAATCCTGGGCCGCGCACGAATCGGCGGCGGACTGCTGAAAATCGTTGCAAACGGTGTACAGGATGGCGGCACGGTC
>CACWWM010000429.1 GCA_902764565.1 uncultured Eubacteriales bacterium | reverse complement strand
GTCAGCTTGTTCATCAGCTTCGCCAGCAGCAGGCCGCCCGCGGTGCCCATGCCGAAGGCCACCACGCCCAGGGCGATAATTTCCAGGGTCTGGAGGCGCAGGAAGGTCTGGGCGGTGGCGGTCGCGCCCACGGTGATGCCCAGGAAGATGGTGACGATGTTCATCAGCTCGTTCTGCACCGTCTTGTTCAGGCGTTCCACCACGCCGCATTCACGCATCAGATTGCCCAGCATGAGGCAGCCCACCAGGGGAGTGGCGGAGGGCAGCAGCAGGGAAACCAGGATGGTGACCACGATGGGGAAGATCACCTTTTCGGTATGGGAAACGGGGCGCAGCTGCTGCATCACGATCTGGCGTTCCTTCTTGGTGGTGAGCGCCTTCATGATGGGCGGCTGAATGACCGGCACCAGGGCCATGTAGCTGTAAGCGGCCACGGCGATGGGGCCCAGCAGGTGGGGGGCCAGCTTGCCGGTGAGCCAGATGGCGGTGGGGCCGTCCGCGCCGCCGATGATGCCGATGGCGCCCGCTTCAGCGGTGGTAAAGCCGAAGAGGTAGTAAGCGCCCAGGAAGGTCATAAAAATGCCCAGCTGCGCGGCGGCGCCAAGAAGCAGCGTCTTGGGGTTGGCAATGAGGGGGCCGAAGTCCGTACCCGCGCCCACGCCGATGAAAATGAGGCAGGGATAAATGCCCAGCTTCACGCCCAAGTACAGGTAGTCCAGCAAACCGGGGCTGACGCCAGGATGGTCACGCCGTCCTCGGCGATAAGCTGGCCCAGGGCGGTGAGCTGCGCGCCCACGGAATAGGAGGTGGTGATCTGGCCGATCACGTTGCCGTTGATCAGCACGGCCCCGGCGTTGTTGACCACCAGAGCGCCCTGTTCCACCAGCTCTTTCAGCCCGGCGATGTCCTTGGAGTTCACCAATATGGCCCCGCCGAACAGGCTCCAATTGGCATGACCGCCCGCGAACAGGCTTTCATGGTAAACCTCGCTGCCCAGCAGGTTGGTAAGCAGCATGCCGAAAGCGATGGGAAGCAGCAAAAGCGGCTCGAATTTTTTCACGATTGCCAAATAAATCAGCAGGCAGGCCACAGCCACCATGACCAGGGCCAGCGGGTCCCGCAGAAACATGGCAATGCCGGATTCGTTTGCCAGGTCTCCCAGCGTTTCCAGGATATTGATGGATCGCGTTTCCACGGAAGAAGCTCCTTTCGTTCTTAGTGTGGAGTGTGGAGAGTGGAGTGTGGAGTTTTTTACACACATAAACGATACGTCAGTCATCCGCAAGGCGTGGGGTTAAACCGAAAACCTCACAATTTCGGAATGAACAAAAAAATCGCTTACGGGTACGGTTTGTGTCAAGCGATAGCTGTGTGAACTCTGTAAAGAACTCCACACTTCACTCTCCACACTCCACACTTTTCTCCCGGTTACCCAGGAATCAGCTTCCGATGTTAGCTCAGCACCACCAGCACGTCGCCGGAGTTGACGGACGCGCCCTTGGTCACGTTGACCTGAGCGATGGAGCCGTCCTGGGGAGCCAGGATCTCGTTTTCCATCTTCATGGCTTCCAGGATCAGCAGGATATCGCCCTTCTTGACGGCCTGGCCCTGGCTGACCTTCACGTCCAGGATGGTGCCGGGCATGGGGGCGTTCACCTTGGTGCCGGCGGCCACGGGCGCGGCGGCCTTCGCAGGCGCGGCGGGCTTGGCGGCGGGAGCGGCTTTGGGGGCGGCGGCAACAGGGGCAGCCTTGGGGGCGGTGCTTTCGCCCGCGGCCACTTCTTCTACTTCCACTTCATACGCGGTGCCGTTGACGGTGATATTGAATTTACGCATGATATGAATCCTCCTCTATTTTCAGCAAAGCATGTATAGCCAATTACAGGTGACTGAAAATCTGTTCTTCCCTGGCGGCGCGGGCCCAGGCGGAAGCGCTCTGCGTCCGGCGGACGCGGCGCACCACGAAGCCGCTTTCATTTCCCTCCGCCTGCCAGACGGCGGCGATGGCGGCGGTAATGGCCGCGATGATTTCCCCGTCGTCCGCTTCGGGTTCCGGCTCCGCCTGGGCGGCGGGAGCGGGCGCGGTTTTCGGCGTCGGCGCGGCCTCAGCGGCCTTGGGGGCCTTCTTCCGGCCGGTGATGCTGGTCATTATGGTAATGCAGGCGATCAGGATCACCAGTCCGGAAAACACCACCAGCATGCCCACGCCCATGGTGGACAGGCTCAGCGATAATCTATCCATCCCGAACCCTCCTTACAGCGGCAGGTTGCCGTGCTTCTTGGGCAGGTTCACGTCATGCTTGGAGGCCAGCAGTTCCAGGGCGGCGATGACGTACTTCCGGGTCTCCCGGGGTTCGATCACGTCGTCCACGATGCCCGCCTTGGCGGCGTTCAGCGCGCCGAAGCGTTCGGCGTAATCCGCTTCCAGGCTGTCCCGGCTTTCCCCGGCGTTCAGCTTATCCCCGTCCAGGGTCTGCACGGCGGCTTCCTTGGTGAGGGGAGAAATGACGGCGGTGGGCCAGGCGTAGCTCATATCGGCGATGGACTTGCCGCCCATAGCCACATAGGCCGCGCCCACGGCGCTGCCGGTGATCACGGCGATCTTGGGGGCGGTGGCTTCCGCGTAGGCGTACAGCAGATCGGAAGCGCCCCGCAGCAGCGCGCCCTGATGGCCCGCCAGCGGCACAGCCAGGCCGTCGGTATTCACCAGGGAGATCACGGGAATCTGATAGCAGTCGCACAGGCGCACGAACCGCGCGGCCTTGCGGCTGTCCTGGCTCCCCATGCGCCCGCCGTCCACGGTGTGGTCGTT
>CACWWM010000428.1 GCA_902764565.1 uncultured Eubacteriales bacterium | reverse complement strand
GTTGCATGAAGCAGGAGCCGCCCGCTCCTCACCCTGCGAATTCCGTTTCGCCCGGTGCAGGCATCCGATGATACAAGATCAGTATGTCGGCGGGTGGTTTCATCCGTCGGCTTTTCTATTGTATTGAAAAACCGGAACCATGATGGAGGTGCATCCCCATAGCCGCTGAACTGATGATCAACGAGGAAATCCGCGACCGCGAGGTTCGCCTGATCGGCGCTGACGGCGCGCAGCTGGGCGTATTGCCCATTGCCCGCGCCATGGAGCTGGCCGAGCAGGCCGAGCTTGACCTGGTCAAGATCGTGCCCAATGCTCAGCCCCCCGTGTGCAAGCTGATGGACTACGACAAGCATCGCTACGAGCAGTCCAAGCGCGAGCGCGAAATGCGCAAAAATCAGAAGACGATTTCCGTCAAGGAAGTGCAGCTTTCCGCCACCATTGAGGAAAACGACGTGCAGACCAAGGCCAAGAACGCCGTCAAGTTTCTGCAGGGCGGCGACAAGGTGAAGGTCAGCATCCGCTTCCGCGGACGGCAGATCACGCACAGCGAGATCGGCCTGAAGGTTATGCAGGATTTCATCGAGCGCACCAAGGACGTGGCTGTGGTTGAAAAGCGCCCCGCGCTGGACGGCCGCCACATGATCATGATCCTGGGCCCCAAGGCGGATAAACCTGTGAAGGCCCCGAAAAACGCACCCCAGAATTCGGAAGGCTGAATGATTTCCGGAAGGAGGAAACCCCATGCCCAAGCAAAAGACCCACCGTGGTGCAGCCAAGCGTTTCTCTTTGACCAAGACCGGCAAGGTGAAGCACAAGAGCATGAACTGCAACCATATCCTCAACAAGAAGACCACCAAGCGCATCCGTCACATGCGTAAGGGCGGCGTGCTGCAGAACAAGGCCGAAGCGGCCACCATCCGCACGCTGATCCCGTACAAATAAGCCCATTTCCGGCAAGGAGGATTTACCATGGCACGTATCAAGAGGGCTGTTACCGCCCATAAAAAGCGCCGCAAGGTGTTTAAGCTGGCGAAGGGCTATTTTGGCGCGAAATCCAAGCAGTACCGTACCGCCAGCGAACAGGTGCGCCGTTCCCTGCGCTATGCTTACACCGGCCGTAAGCTGCGCAAGCGCGAGTTCCGCAGCCTGTGGATCACCCGCATCAACGCCGCCGCTCATCTGAACGGCATGAACTATTCCACCCTGATCAACGGCCTGAAGAAGAAGGGCGTTGAAGTCAACCGCAAAATGCTGGCCGACCTGGCCGTCAACGACGCGGAAGCCTTCGCCCAGCTGGCTCAGATCGCGAAGGAAGCCTAAGGCGTATGCATCACAAGCCCCGCACACGGTTGACGGGGCTTGTTTTTTGTTTCCATTCAGCTGCCGCTGAATGGCCGCGAGCGGAAAATGCTTTTCCCCTCGCGGGTTCGGTTTTTCCTCTCGCCTCTGCGGGGCTCCCGGGCGGAAAAACCGCAAGGAAAGAAAATTTCATCCGGTCGTCTGCGCGCCCTCCTGAAATTTTCATCCTGGATTCCCGAAAAGAAAGGACAGCCCTGTGACAAAAGCTAAAATCGACAAACGTGAACTGTTCGCCTCCGCTCCGGTGGGCAAGGCGATTTACACCATGGCGGTGCCCACCATCATCAGCCAGTTGGTCAACCTGATCTACAACATGGTGGACGCCTTCTTTATCGGCAGGACGGGGAACAGCTACATGATGGCGGCCACCTCGGTGACGCTGACCATGGTGATGATGAACGTGGCGCTGTCCAACCTCTTTGGCGTGGGCGGCGGCAGCCTGACGGCCCGGCTGCTGGGCGCGGGCAACGAGGAGGAGGCCAAGCGCGTCAGCGCCTTTTCCGTGTACGGGGCCATCGCCATGGCGGTGGCGTATTCCGCGCTGATCGGCATATTTCTGGATCCCGTGCTGCGGTTCCTGGGGGCGTCGGACGCCACCATCGACTATGCCCGCAGCTATGCGCTGATCGTGATCGTCATTGGCAGCCTGCCCTCCATTTTATCCCTGGCCCTGGCGCACCTGCTGCGCAACGCGGGCTATTCCACCCAGGCCAGCATTGGCCTGAGCGGCGGCGGGATATTGAACGTGGCGCTGGATCCGCTGTTCATGTTTGTGCTTTTGCCCCGCGGCCAGGAGGTGACGGGCGCGGCCCTGGCCACCACATTATCCAACGTGCTGGCCTGCGGCTATCTGCTGTACGCCTACAAAAAGGCGGGAAAGGAAGCGCCCCTGAGCCTGCGTCCCGGCCATGCCCGGGCCATCAACCGGATGAGCGTCAAAAGCGTGTTCTCCGTGGGCGTGCCCTCGGCGCTGCTGACGGGCTTGTTTGACCTGGCCAACATCTGCGTGAACATCATTGCCGCGGCGCACAACGACCTGGTGCTGGCGGCCATGGGCATCGTGATGAAGGTGGAGCGCATCCCCAACGCCATCAACGTGGGCCTGTGCCAGGGCATGATGCCCATTGTGGCCTATAACTACTCCGCGGGGAACCATGAGCGGATGAAGAAAACCATCAGCACCACGCGGAAGGTGGGGCTGATCGTGTCGGGCGTGAGCATACTGCTGTTCCAGCTCTTTGCGGATCCGGCCTCCAGGCTGTTCCTGAGCACCAAGACGGGGGACGCGGAAACGGCCCTGATCACCGTGGGCTACGCGGCGCTGTTCCTGCGCATCCGGTGCGTGGCATCCCCTGTGCAGATGACCAACTATCACGCCTCCTACTGCATGCAGGCCATGGGCAACGGCAAGGCCACGCTGCTGCACGCCTTTGTGCGGGAGCTGATCTTCTATATCCCGCTGATGTTCCTGCTGGATAAGCTCTTTGGCGAGGTGGGTCTGGCATCCGCCCTGCCGGTGGGCGAGGGGCTGGGCGCGGCGTTCGCCCTATATCTGCTGCATCGGATCGTCAACAAAAAGCAAATCAAGGAGCTGTGAGGATGAAAAAGATCGTTGCTGTTTTGCTGCTGCTGATGCTGGTGGTGGCAGCGCTTTGCGCCCAGGCGGAGGACGTGAAACGGGTGTACCGCATGGGGGAAAAAGAGGATTTTGCCGAGGATGAGGCCACCTTCCAGCTTCACGTGTGCCCGCTGCTGGGGGCGGACTGCATGATCTTGCAGTGCGGAGGCCTGAACATGCTGTGCGATATGGGCAAGGCCAACGATTATCCCGTCATCAAGGAGCAGCTGGAGGCCCTGGGGATCGATCATATCGACCTGGCCTACAACACCCATCCCCATGACGACCATCTGGGCTCCATGATCCAGATTTTGCAGGATTACCCGGTGGATCTGTTCATGACCGTGTTTCCGCTGGATTATGCCGGCGAGGATGTGATCCAGGTGAAAACCGTCAAGGCGCTGCAGGAGTCGGGGGTGCCCATCCTGACGGTGCATGACGGGTACACCTTCCCCTTTGGCAAGGCGCGGATGGAAGTGATCTGCCAGACCAAGTATGAAAACCCCAACCCCATGAGCGCCATGCTGCGCATCAAGTACGGCGATTGCTCCGCCCTGCTGTGCGCCGATCTGATCGCTGCGGCTCAGCTCTACGTGGCCCAGACCCATGACCTGAAGGCGGATCTGTTCA
>CACWWM010000427.1 GCA_902764565.1 uncultured Eubacteriales bacterium | reverse complement strand
TCAGGGAAGTTCTGGATTGCGATACCCAGAGAAAGCGCCAGTGCCGCCCCCGCGGTGATATTTGCATTTCCGGATTTGAATCCCGCATATACTACGCCGACTGCCATTCCTTCCGGGATGTTATGAAGCGTAACCGCCAGCACCATCATGGTGGTTCTGGCCAGTTTGCTCTTCGGTCCCTCCGCCTTATCCGCATTTAAATGCAGATGCGGTATGAAGGAATCCAGCAAAAGCAGGAATATGATTCCCGCCCAGAATCCTATAAATGCGGGAAGGAACGCCAGCCTTCCCTTATCCTCCGACTGCTCCATGGCAGGTACCAGCAGGCTCCATACTGAGGCCGCCACCATAACTCCGGCGGCGAATCCCGTAAGTGCACGCTCGATCTGCCGATTCATTTTGTTTTTCATCAGGAATACACAGGCCGATCCCAGTGACGTTCCCAGGAACGGAACCGTTAATCCTATTAATATGCTGCTATTCATAAACTCCTCCAATGATTACGCATTTAATCTATGTTAGATATAACTAACCTATTCGCAGGAGGTCGATGGTTTCATGGACAAACAGGCAAAGAAGCGCAAACGGAGTACCCTGGGCTGGGTGCTGTCGTTCGCGGGCGGCCGAAAAGGCAGCTATGTGGGCAGCACTCTGCTGGCGATCATGAGCGTGGTCAGCGGGTTCATCCCTTACATTTTCATGGCGAAAATCATGCGGGGACTGCTGGAAAGAACGGCGGATTTCCCGTACTGCCTGACGCAATGCCTCTGGATGGCGCTGTTCTTTGTGCTGAACAGGCTGTTCCATGCGTTTTCCACCACGCTGTCTCACCGGGCCACCTTTGAAGTGCTGGCCAACATTCGCCGCAGGCTGACCAAAAAGCTTTCCAGGATGCCCCTGGGCGACGTGCTGGACGAATCCTCCGGCACCTACAAGAACATCATCGTGGAGCGGGTGGATTCCATTGAAACCACCCTGGCCCACATGATCCCGGAGGTCACGTCCAATTTCATCATTCCCTTCGTGATTTTCGGCTACATGGTGTCCATCAAGTGGCAGCTTGCGCTGCTGTCGCTGATTACCGTGCCGGTGGGGCTTTTCTTCTTCGCGCTCATGATGCGGGGCAGCCAGGCGAGCTACCGGAACACCGTGGTCAAAACCAAGGCGCTGAACGATACGGCGGTGGAGTACATTAACGGCATCGAGGTCATCAAGGCCTTCGGCAAGGCCAAGACCAGCTACGAAAAGTTCGTCATTGCGGCCAAGGAAGGCGCGGACTGCTTCGTGGAATGGATGCGGCGCTGCAACGCGGATCAGAACGCGGCCCTGGTAATCATGCCCGCCACGCTGCTGGCCCTGCTGCCCTTCGGCGTGTCCTACTTCATCAACGGCTGGGTCACGGGCCCCGACCTTTTGATGCTGATTATCCTGTCCCTGGGCCTTATCACGCCCTTTGTGATCGCCGCCAGCTATATGGACGATATGACCAAGCTGGGCACCATCATCGGGGAAGTGGCCAGCATCCTGGAAAAGCCGGAGCTGATCCGCCCGAATATCCTGACGCAGCAGCCCCGCGGCAGCAACATCGTGCTGAACGGCGTGCATTTCGCCTACAAGGAGGAAGAAGTGCTGCACGGCGTGAACCTCACCATCCGGGAGGGCACGGTGAACGCGCTGGTGGGACCTTCCGGCTCCGGCAAAAGCACCATCGCCAAGCTGATCGCTTCCTTCTGGGACGTGGGCAGCGGCAGCATCACCTTCGGCGGCGTGGACATCCGCAAAATCCCCCTGGACGATTATCAGAAGAAAATCGCCTATGTGTCCCAGGACAATTACCTGTTCGATATGAGCGTGATGGAGAATATCCGCCTGGGCAATCCTCAGGCTACGGACGCGCAGGTGATGGAGGCGGCGAAAGCCTGCGGCTGCCACGATTTCATCATGCAGCTGGAAAACGGGTATCAGACCGTCTGCGGCGGCGCGGGCAGCCATCTGTCCGGCTCGTGATCCTGGACGAAGCCACCGCCTACACCGACCCGGAAAACGAGGCCCTGGTGCAGCGCAGCGTGGCGAAGCTGGTCAAGGGCCGCACCCTGCTGGTGATCGCCCACCGGCTTTCCACCATCGCTTCCGCCGATCAGATCATTCTGATCAGCGAGGGCCGGGTGGAAGCTGCGGGGACTCAGGACGAGCTGCTCCAAAAGAGCGGGCTGTACCGCAGGATGTGGCAGGCGCACGTGGCCGCGAAGGAGGGCGAAAGCAATGTTTAAGACGCTGAAACAGTTCTTTGATTTCTGCAGCAAAGAGGATCGGAACAAGCTGTATCTGGCCATCGTGCTGGGCGTGGTGAAGGCCATTTTCGCCGCCCTGCGCATCACCGCCATCGCCGTGGTGGTGCAGGGGCTGATCGACGGACAGATGACGCAGAAACACTTGCTGCTGGCCCTGGGTATTATGATCGTTTCCGTGCTGGGGCAGTTCTGCATCAACCTGAAAACCACCATGCTGCAATGCGAAGCAGGCTATCATTCCTGCGCCAACAAGCGCATTGAGATCGCCGAGCATCTGCGCTATCTGCCCATGGGCTTCTTCAACAAAAACTCCCTGGGCGCCATCACCAACGTGACCACCAACACCATGGAGAGCCTGGCGGATATCGCCACCCGCATCGTGATGATTACCACCCAGGGCATTTTGACCACCGCCGTGATCACCTGCTTCGTGCTGGCCTTTGACTGGCGCATCGGCGCGGTATTGACGGCGGGCATCGTGCTGTACATCCTGTTCAACGCCGTCATGCAGCGGGCCACCCGTCCCGCCGCGCCCCGGAAGCACAGGGCGGATGAAGACCTGGTGGCCCAGGTGATCGAATACGTGCAGGGCATTGCCGAAGTGAAAAACTACGGCATGACCGACCGGACGGCCAAGAAGCTGGACGCGGCCATTACCGAAAAGCAGGGGGCGGATACCGGCCTGGAATACGCCGTCATTCCCTGGGTGACCGTGCAGAACCTTGTCACCAAGCTGACGGGCGTGGTCATGGCCATCCTGTCGCTGAAATTCTATTTCGACGGCACCATGCAGCTGCTGTACTGCATCATGATGATGATTTCCGCCTTCATGGTCTATGAAAGCCTGGATTCCATGAGCTCCTTTACCGCCCTCATGCGCAACATCCGTATTGCCGTCACCAAGACCAAGGAAATCATGGACATGCCGCCCATGGATATCCGGGGGGAGGAAATCACGCCGAAGAAACGGGATATTGAACTGAAAAACATCGCTTTCTCCTACGGCAAGCGCAAAATCATCGACGGCGTATCCCTGACCATCCCGGAAAAGACCACCACCGCCTTCGTCGGCCCCTCCGGCGGCGGCAAGACCACCCTGTGCCACCTGATGGCCCGGTTCTGGGACGTGCAGGCGGGCCAGGTGCTGCTGGGTGGGCGGAACGTGAAGGAATACAGCTTCGATTCCCTCATGCGGAACTTCAGCTTCGTGTTCCAGAGCGTCTATCTCTTTGAAGATACCATCGCCAACAACATCCGCTTCGGCGAGCCGGACGCGCCCATGGAAAAGGTGATCGAAGCGGCGAAGAAAGCCCGCTGCCACGATTTCATCACGGCCCTGCCGGACGGCTATGATACCATCATCGGCGAGGGCGGGGCCAGCCTGTCCGGCGGCGAAAAGCAGCGCATTTCCATCGCCCGGGCGATCATGAAGGACGCGCCCATCATCATCCTGGACGAAGCCACCGCCAACGTGGACCCGGAGAACGAAACGGAACTGACCGGGGCCATCGAGGAACTGACGAAGGAAAAGACCATCATCATGATCGCCCATCG
This sequence comes from uncultured Eubacteriales bacterium, assembly GCA_902764565.1. Lineage (GTDB taxonomy): Bacteria > Bacillota > Clostridia > Christensenellales > Aristaeellaceae > RUG563. The sequence goes on along the minus strand of CACWWM010000427.1, from coordinate 252 downwards.
CCTGAAAACCGTGCGCCACGCCGATCAGATTTTCGTGGTGGACAGCGGCCATATCGCCCAGCACGGAACCCACGATGAACTGATCAAGCAGGATGGCATTTATAAATCTTTTGTGGAAGGCAGACAAGAGGCCGCGTCCTGGAAAATCGCGTGATCATCAGGCCGGAGGTGGCGCAATAACGGGCATATCCTTCATTGTCTGTTATGATTGCCATAGGCGCGGGCAGGATACTGTCCCGCGCCATTTTATTG
>CACWWM010000426.1 GCA_902764565.1 uncultured Eubacteriales bacterium | reverse complement strand
ATGGCAGCCTATTCCGAGGAGGACAAGCGTATCCTGGCGGAGGAAACCCCGCTGGGACGGCTGTGCACGCCTCAGGACATCGCCAACGCGGCGGACTTTCTGCTCAGCGAGGGCGCGGCTTTTATCACCGGGCAAACGCTGGTGGTGGACGGCGGCTTTACGCTATGACGGCTCCATTATACTATGATCGGCTTTTTTGCGCAATGAAGCCCTTTTCCCGCGGAAAATCAACAAAAAAACGATTGACACACCCGCTGTTTTATGATATATTACTCGGGTAGCCGCTCGGAAGAGGCTTTTAAAGTGCGCGCAAGCGCCGCCCCGTGGCTGAAAGACGCCTGGTTTCCGGCGAGTTTTGTAATAGGAGGTGCTGCCAGAATGTACGCGATTATTGCGACCGGCGGCAAACAGTACCGTGTCTCTCAGGGAGACGTCATCTATGTGGAAAAGCTGAACAACCAGGTGGGCGATGAGGTCACTTTCCCCGTGCTCATGCTGGGTGGCGACACTGTCGAAGTGGGCAACCCCACCGTGGCGGGCGCTGCTGTGACCGGCAAGGTGCTGCAGCAGGGCAAGGGCCAGAAGATCGTCGTTCTCAAGTATAAGAGCAAGAAGAACTACCGCCGCAAGGCCGGTCATCGCCAGCCTTTCACCAAGGTGGAGATCACCGCGATCAACGGCTGATGACGCGCGTCACCCTGTATCGAAACGCCCGTGGCGATCTCACCGGCTTCTCCTGCAAGGGCCACAGCGGCTATGCGGAGGAGGGCAGCGATATCGTGTGCGCCGCGGTTTCGGCGCTGTCCATCACCTGCGCCAACGCGCTGTGCTGCGTGGCCGGGGTGGAACCCGAGATCACGGAAAAGGACGGCTTTCTCACCGCGCGCCTGCGGGAGGAGCAGCTCACCCACGATTCCCAGGTGATCCTCAGGACGTTTGAACAGGGCATCCGCGATATGGCCGCATCGTATCCCAAGTATATTTCCTTCACCACCCGGTGAAATGAGAACGGAGGTACAACATCATGTTGAAAATGAATCTTCAGCTGTTCGCTCATAAAAAAGGTATGGGCTCCACCCGCAATGGCCGTGACAGCGAAAGCAAGCGTCTGGGCCCGAAGCGCGCCGATGGTCAGTTCGTTCTGGCTGGCAACATCCTGGTGCGTCAGCGCGGCACCCACATCCATCCCGGCCTCAACGTGGGCATCGGCAAGGATGACACCCTGTTTGCCAAGGAAAACGGCATCGTGCGCTTTGAGCGCCTGGGCCGCGACAAGAAGCAGGTCTGCATCTATCCCGTCGAACAGTAATTGATTTGACAAAAGAACCGTCGCCATTCTTCGGCGGCGGTTTTTGTGTATACGAGATGAAAAGAGTCTATCCAAGCTATTACCCGCAGTTTCATTGCGTGGCGGACAAGTGCGGGCATACCTGCTGCGTTGGCTGGGAGATCGATATCAACCCGGCGGCTTTGAGACGGTATGACGCCATGGGCGGCGAAATAGGGGACAGGCTGCGCGCATCCATCGCTCGCGACGAAAACGGCGCGCGCTTCATCCTGGATGAAAACGAGCGCTGTCCGCTGCTCAATCAAAATGGATTGTGCGACTTGATCACCGAGGCAGGCGAAGGGGCCCTGTGCCAGATCTGCCGGGATCACCCGCGCTTCCGTCTTCGGCTGACAGATCGGGAGGAAATGGGCCTGGGGCTGTGCTGCGAGGCTGCCTGCAAGCTGATATTGGATTGGAAAGAGCCTGTGCAGTTGATGGCGGAGGATGACGGGAAATCCAAGGCTAAGCTGAATTGGATGGAAGCGGAATGCCTGGAGGCGCGGTACCGGCTGTTTGACATGTTGGCGCTTCGTGACGCCGCCCTGACCATTGAGGCCATGCTCCATCAATTTTACGGCTTTAACCTGATGCACACTCCGCGGTATTGGGCCAAATATTTTATGCGGCTGGAGCATATGGAAGATTCCTGGATGGAGCGGCTGCAGCGGCTTCAGCATTTGAGCGACAGAGAAGCCTGGGGGATGTGGGGCAAAATCAACGAGCGCACATTGCGCAACCTGTTCCAATACTTCCTTTACCGATATTTCATCTGGGGC
>CACWWM010000425.1 GCA_902764565.1 uncultured Eubacteriales bacterium | reverse complement strand
GCCAAATACTGCATCTGCACCGCGCCGGAATAGAGATAACCGCCCGTTTCGCCGGTGATATAGATAAAGGCCCAATCGTCCGTATGGTTCACCACCTGCACCCTGGCCCCGGCGCACAGCTTGCAGTTCACGGCGGCATCCTTGCCGGCAAAAGCGCGCACGTTCAGCCGGTCCAAAGGCTTGTCGCTTTTCACCGTGGCGTACACACGGCTGTGGTCGCCGTCGGGATCGAGAAAGCGGGCTTCCAGGAAGCCGCCGCCCACCAACTGCGCATAATCTCCCGCCAAGGCCAGCACCGTCACTTGTTCTCCATCCCTGACCTGCCAGTAAGAGCAATTATCGCTGTAACCGGTGGCCGAACCGCCGCGCATGATCACGCCGCTGCCGGTGTACACGGTGCGGGAAAACGCATTTTCAACGCCCCAGGTTTCGCTGGTGGCCTGGGTATAGGTGAGGGCCTTCACCTTCCGCAGGGCGGATTTAGGCATGAAGCCGCAGGATGAAAAATTGCCCAAAGCCACATAATAATCATCCCCAAATTCGCCGCACACCAGGAAAAGCGTGCCGGGGGCGTGCTTGGCGTTCAGGTGCTTGTGGCCTGGGGTGGAATAGATGGGCGCGTCCTGTGCGGTCACTTCCGCCAAGAAAATTTCGCAGGGCATTTTTGCTTCCAGCTCGGGGCTGTTCACGCTGCCCACATCCCAGCCCTTGGGCTGTTTCTTTTCGGCTTTTTTCTGATTCAGCCATACGGTGTATTCCGCCGTGAGGCTGCATCCATATAAGCCGTTAGTTTGCTCCAAATCCAGGCTGGAGTTGAAGCCATTGTACAGAATCCCTGCCTGCTTCCCGCCGGAGCAGGACGTGTATACGGCGATGCCCTTTCCGTCTGCCGCCACGTCCAGCGGATTCCACCCCGCCTGGGCGGGCAGGACGGGAAGCAGCAGCACAGCCAGAAGCAATAGGGAAACGAACCTCTTCATGGGGAAACCTCCTCAATAATTCATTCCATTACAATACAACGATTAAAAATACTGTTTTATTCCATGTATATCAGAAAAACCGTTGATTGATTTTTGTCGTGCCTTATGCTATACTTTCATCGCTGTATGATAGCAGGGCAAACACCCGGAAGCTGAACCCCGTCGGATTACAAAAGACGGGGAGGTGATTGCATGACGAACGTGGAATTATTCGCGCTCATCATGGCTGTTGCCAGTCTGTGCTTGACGATTTACTTCGGCATGTATCGCAGATAAGAAAAGCTCCTGGGTAGTTACCGGCTACTCAGGAGCTTCCTTGGTTGGAATACCAATCGACGGGATTCTGCTCTTGACAACGTTATTATACAGCAAGGGCGGCCACGTGTCAAGCGTGACCGCTTTTACTTAACCGATTTCTGCGCCGTCGGGCATGATGGGATCGGCGGTGAGCAGGCGCAGGGTCTCGCTTCCGTCCTCGTTCACCTTCACGGCGGACAGCAGCATGCCCTGGCTTTCGATGCCCATGATCTTCCGGGGGGCCAGGTTGGAAAGCAATATCAGCTTCTTTCCCACCAGGTCTTCGGGATTGTGGAACTTGGCGATGCCGGAGAGCACGGTGCGTTCCTCGTCGCCCAGGGACAGGCGGAATTTCAGCAGCTTTTCGCTTTTTTCCACCCGTTCGCATTGTGGAACTTGGCGATGCCGGAGAGCACGGTGCGTTCCTCGTCGCCCAGGGACAGGCGGAATTTCAGCAGCTTTTCGCTTTTTTCCACCCGTTCGCAGGTGATGACCCGGGCCACCCGCAGCTTGATCTTTTCAAAATCGTCAAAGCCGATGCAGCCCTCGGGGATTTCAACCTTCTTCTTTTCTTTCTTTTCGGGCTTCTGTTCTTTCTTTTCCGGCTGGGGCGTGTTTTTTTCTTCCTTCTTTTCTTCCTTGCCGCTCAGGGCTTCCAGTTCCTTTTTCACGTCGATGCGGGGGAACAGGGCGTCGCCCTTGCATACCTTGATCCCGGCGGGAAGCTGGCCGAAAGCGGACAGGGAATCCCAGGCTTTCAGCGCTTCGTCCTGAACGCCCAGCTGTTCAAAGATGCGGGCGGGGGTGGAGGGCATGAAGGGCTGGATCAGCACGGCCACGAAGCGCACGCACTCCGCCAGGGTCAAAAGCACGTTGGCGAGGCGATCCTTCTTCTCCGGGTCCTTGCCCAGCACCCAGGGCTGGGTCTGGTCGATGTACTTGTTGCATTCGCCGATGACCTTCCAGATTTCCGCCAGCGCCTGGGAGAACTGGAGCTTGTCCATCTGCTCGGATACCAGGGCGGGCAGGGCGGCGCAGTGCTCCCTGAGGGGCGTGTCCAGCGCTTCGTCCACCGCGCCAGTCCATTCGGGGGTCACGCCGCCGAAGTATTTTTCGATCATGGCCACGGTGCGGGAAACCAGGTTGCCCAAATCGTTGGCCAAATCGGCGTTCATCCGGTTCAGGAAGGATTCGTTGGTGTAGTTGCCGTCCGCGCCGAAGGGCATTTCGCGCATGAGGTAATAGCGCAGGCTGTCCACGCCGTAGCGGGCTACGATGGGCTGGGGATAGACCACGTTGCCCTTGGATTTGCTCATGCGGTCGGCCCCGAAGAGCAGCCAGCCGTGGCCGAACACCTGCTTGGGCAGGGGCAGGCCCAGGGCGTGGAGCATGATGGGCCAGTAAATGGTATGGAAGCGCACGATCTCCTTGCCCACCAGATGCACGTCGGCGGGCCAGTATTTCTTAAAGAGCTCGTCGTGATCGGTGCCGTAGCCCAGGGCGGTGATGTAGTTGGAAAGGGCGTCGATCCACACGTACACGGTGTGCTTTTCGTCAAAGTCCACGGGGATGCCCCACTTCACGCTGGTGCGGCTGACGCACAGATCCTGCAGGCCGGGCTTTAAGAAGTTGTTGAGCATTTCATTGGCGCGCTTGGCGGGCTGAATGAAATCGGGATGGGTTTCGATGTAGTCGATCATCCAATCCTGATATTTGCTCATGCGGAAGAAATAGCTTTCCTCCTTCATGGGCTGGCAGGGGCGGCCGCAGTCGGGGCACACCTTTTCCCCATCCTTTTCCACAAGCTGGGTGGGGGTCCAGAAGCTTTCGCAGGGGGTACAGTACATGCCTTCGTACTCGGCCTTGTAGATGTCGCCCTGCTCGTAGAACTTGCGGAAGATTTTCTGCACGATCTTCGTGTGCCTTTCTTCGCTGGTGCGGATGAAATCGTCGTATTCGATGTTCATCAGCTTCCACAATTCCTTGGTTTCAGCCACGATCTTGTCCACGTACTGGATGGGGGTCACGCCCGCTTCTGCGGCCTTCTTTTCGATCTTCTGGCCGTGCTCGTCGGTGCCGGTGAGGAAATAGGTATCATACCCCTGCATCTTCTTGAAGCGGGTCATGGTGTCGGCGGCCACGGTGGTGTAGGTGTGGCCGATGGTCATGTTGCCCGAGGGGTAGTAGATGGGCGTGGTGATGTAGAAGGTCTTTTTGTCTGCCATGAGATATCCTCTCCTTTTGAAAATCGTCGCACGCCCTCAGCCTGCGGCTGGCGCGCGCTGTCTGGGTTCTTTGGGGTTGACTGACGCCGCGTCACAAACCATACAGGTTTGTTCCTTGGATTGATGCGGCGGATATGAAAACCCCCGCACCGATTTTGTCGATGCAGGGGCGTAATGCTACGCTGTACCACCCTGATTCGCGCATTTTTATGCCTTTCATCAGAAAACCTTTGCGGAGAGAAAACTCCCGTATGGCTTTCTTGGAAGGGGGTCTGGGGG
>CACWWM010000424.1 GCA_902764565.1 uncultured Eubacteriales bacterium | reverse complement strand
GAGTTGCTTTCCAATCGGGACGGCCTGATGCTGGGCATCTGCAACGGCTTCCAGGCGCTGATCAAGCTGGGCCTGGTGCCCTACGGCAAAATCACCGCGCCTGACGCCGCCGCCCCCACCCTCACCTACAACACCATCGGCCGCCACCAGAGCCGACTGGTGCGCACGCGGGTGGCCTCCAATAATTCCCCCTGGCTCATGGAAACGAAGCCCGGCGACGTTTTCACCGTGCCCATCAGCCACGGCGAAGGCCGCTTCCTGTGCGGCGACGAGGTGCTGAAAGCGCTGATCGCCAACGGTCAGGTGGCCACCCAGTATGTGGACCTGAACAATCAGCCCACCGACGATATCCTCTTTAACCCCAACGGCTCCGTGGCCGCTATCGAAGGCATCCTCTCCCCCGACGGCCGGGTGCTGGGCAAGATGGGCCACAGCGAGCGCATCGACGCGGGCTTATATCAAAATGTCCCCGGAAACTACGATATGGGCCTGTTCCGCAGCGCGAAGAAATACTTTGGCTGACAATGCATTTGGCAGTGGCGAAAGCCCCTGCCATTTTTTTGCCATTTCCCGGCGGTTGATATTTTCCCGCCGCTGTCATATAATAATTGCGCTCCGCTTCGTTTGGGGCGGCCGCGCGCTTATTTTTTCTTTTATTTTTTCGTCCCCATCGGTTATCGGGGAAAGGAGCGATGCTATGCTGATTCTCAAAAATATCGCCAAGGATTATCAGACCGGAAGCACCAAGGTGGAAGCCCTGCGGGGGATCGACCTGCAATTCAGGCCCTGCGAGTTCGCCGCCATTTTAGGCCCCTCCGGCTGCGGAAAAACCACGCTGCTGAACATCATCGGCGGTTTGGACCAGTACACCCGGGGCGATCTCATCATCAACGGGAAATCCACCAAGCAGTTTAAGGACGGCGATTGGGATACCTACCGCAACCATTCCATCGGCTTTGTATTTCAGAGCTACAACCTGATCCCCCATCAGACGGTGCTTTCCAACGTGGAGCTGGCCCTGACCCTTTCCGGCGTCAGCCGGGAGGAGCGGCGTCGGCGCGCCGTGGAAGCCCTGGAAAAGGTGGGGCTGGGCGACCAGCTCAAAAAGAAGCCCAACCAGATGAGCGGCGGCCAGATGCAGCGCGTGGCCATCGCCCGCGCCCTGGTGAACGACCCGGACATCCTGCTGGCCGACGAGCCCACCGGCGCCCTGGACAGCGAAACCAGTGTGCAGGTAATGGAAATCCTGAAAGAAATTTCCAGGGACAAGCTGGTCATCATGGTCACCCATAACCCGGATCTGGCCGATCAGTACGCCAGCCGCATCATCCGCCTGCTGGACGGCAGGGTGACCAGCGATTCCAACCCTTGCACCGACGCGGAAACGGCGGCGGGCACGGAAGAAAAGCAGAAAAAGCCCTCCATGAGCTTCCTGACCGCCCTTTCCCTGTCCCTTACCAACCTGCTCACCAAAAAGGGCCGCACGGTGCTCACCGCCTTTGCCGGTTCCATCGGCATCATCGGCATCGCGCTGATCCTGTCCCTCTCCGCCGGGGTGAACGCATACATCAACCGGGTGGAACAGGACACCCTGTCCTCCTACCCCGTGGAAATCGACGAGCGCACCATGGACATGACCGACATGATGAACGGCATGATGGGCATTTCCGGCGACGAACGGGAGCGGGAACCGGGCAAGATCTATTCCGGCAGCCGCATGACCAAGCTCATGAGCGGCTGGATGAGCGGCATTACGGAAAACAACCTGACGGCCTTCAAGCAGTTCCTGGACGACCCGGCTTCCGGCGTGCAGGAGCTGGTCAGCGGCATCCAGTACGAATACGATACCCCCCTGACCCTGTACCGCCTGGACGAAAAGGGCGAGCCCATTCAGGTGAACCCCTCCACCACCCTGGAGGCCACCGGCATGATGAGCATGATGAACATGATGGGCTCCGGCTCGGGCATCCAGCAGACCATGATGAACACCTCCATGCGCCGCATGAATGCCTTTGAAGCACTGCTGGACAACCCGGAGCTGCTCAAAGCCCAGTACACGGTGCTGGCGGGCCGCATGCCGGAAAAGCTGGACGAAATGGTGATCATCGTCAATTCCCG
>CACWWM010000423.1 GCA_902764565.1 uncultured Eubacteriales bacterium | reverse complement strand
CTTGGCCTGCAGCACCTTATAGGCCGTGTCCCGCATGGACCGGGAAATGCGCAGCGCGCTCCGGTCCCGCAAAAACCGCCGCAGCTCCCCGGCAATCATGGGAACGCCGTAGGTGGAAAATTGCACGTTCTGGCTCAGATCGAAGCAGTCTATGGCCTTGATGAGGCCGATGCAGCCCACCTGGAAGAGATCGTCCATGCTCTCGCCCCGCCCGGCAAACTTCTGCACCACCGACAGGACCAGGCGGAGGTTGCCGGAAATAAGCGTTTCCCGGGCACTCCTGTCTCCGGCCCGGGCCTTCTCCAGCAGCGCGCGGGTCTCTGCGCTCTTCAAAAACGGCAGCTGGGCGGTATTCACCCCGCAGATCTCCACTTTTCCCTGCATCCAAAACACCACTCCTTTGTTCAAGGGTGGAGTTAGTATTTCCCGCGCCGCGGGAAATGATACGGAAGAGCTTCCTTCAAGCAGGGCGAGGTCTGGGACTGCCTGCTTGTCCGCCGCAGAGGCCAGCCCAATGGCGTCCTTGTCATGCCGGAGGACGGCTGCTTCGTCGGCTGGGCAGCGTATTTTTTTAATGGTAATGCACGAGAGTTTTGACCGATAGTGTGATGTATGGTATACTGCCTATGCTTCTTGGCGGAGCGAGAGCACAGTTCTTTGGATGAACAATTGCAGGAGGAAAATCATGTTCAATCATCACGATATTAGGCGGGACAGCTTCATGCTGCACGGCCCCTTGGCGCATCACGGATACGATTGGTGGTGGCATTCCTTCACCGCTCAGGATGCTGAAACCGGGGAGGGCAAGCCTTTTTTCATTGAGTTTTTTGTTTGCAACCCCGCGCTGGCGGAGGAGAAGCCTGTCCTGGGACAGCTTCCGGAGAACCAGGCCGCAGGAAAGAAACCTTCCTATCTTATGGTAAAGGCGGGCACCTGGGGTGAGGACGCCTGTCAGATGCACCGCTTCTTCGCCTGGAAAGACGTCAGTTTGCACCCGGACGCTCCATATCGGATCGAGGCCGCGGACTGCCTGGCCTGTGAGACAGCGCTGAAAGGCAGCGTGGACATCACGGCGGAGGATGCGGCCGCCCATCCGGAGTGGATGTGTGATGCAGGGAAAATGATCTGGGAACTGACGATAGACAAGCAGATCGCTTTTAACGTCGGGTACGGGGCCAGCAAACCCTTGCGGGATGCGGAAGCCTTCGCCATGTACTGGCACGCCGAGGGAATGAAAAGCGCCTACAGCGGAACCATTTTTTACAACGGCCGGCAGTACACCGTCACACCGGAGCGCTGCTATGGCTACGCCGATAAGAACTGGGGCCGGGATTTCACCACACCCTGGGTCTGGCTGTCCTCCAACTGCCTGATCAGCAGGAAGACCGGAAAACAGTTGTTGAACAGCGTCTTCGACATTGGCGGCGGCAGGCCAAAGATTTACTTTGTCCCCTTGGATCGTCGGCTGTTGGGTGTGTTCTACTATGAGGGCAGGGAATACGATTTCAATTTTTCAAAACTTCACCTGATGGTGAAAACCACTTTTTCGTTTGAAGAGTTGGATGAGGAGGTCGTCTGGCATGTGCGTCAGGAGAATATCCATGCCGCTATGGAAACGGAGGTGCACTGCCTGAAGAAAGACATGCTGCTGATCAACTATGAAGCGCCGGACGGCAGCAGGCATCATACCCGTCTTTGGAATGGCGGCAACGGCTGGGGCACGATAAAGCTCTATGACCGGAAGGAAGGGCTGCTTATTCTGATAGATGAAATAGAAGCCTCCCATATTGGCTGTGAGTATGGAGAATACGATCACGGCGAAGCATACTAAGGTATAACTAAATCCCCGCGCGCATGAACTGCGCGCATGCGAAACGCTGTTTCGCATGAAAAACACAGAATAATCTGTGTTTTTCAGGGATAACGTTGCACCGTCGTCTCCAACTGGCGCACGGTGTGCGTCAGTTGCGGGCTATTGCCCGCTTACGTCCGCCGTTGGCGGACGTGGAGACAAAGTTATAAATTCGGAACACAGAGGAGTTTGAAAAATGCCGATGGAAAGCCTGATAAACCTGATATTGCTTTTTTTCGCCTACGCTTTCCTCGGCTGGTGCATCGAGGTCAC
>CACWWM010000422.1 GCA_902764565.1 uncultured Eubacteriales bacterium | reverse complement strand
GCGTCGTGCTTTTGCTTGGCCTGGGAAAGCGCTTCCACCGCCTGGGTTTGCAGCAGGTCGCAGGCGGCGCGGTCAAAGGCCAGGCGGGACGCTTCGCCCCGCAGCCTGTTTTCGTCCATGTCGGGGCTGAACACCACGCCGTCCATGAGCATGGCGGTGGTGAACACCGTGCTGCCCGCCGTCACATGGCCCAGCTTCCCGGCGTCCAGGGGATCGTGCCAGGCGCAGCGGGCCATGCCCTGCCGCCCGGCGGCTTCCCACACGGGACGCAGCAGCGCGTCCACGTCGAACCCCCAGGGTACGTCCAGGCAGCAGGCCGTTTCGTTGATGAGCGCGTCGGTTTCCTGCGCCACGCCCTTCCAGGTGATGGCCTGGCAGAAGGCGTGGCTTTCCCCGCCCGGCCCGGCGGCGGGCAGCAGGGCCGCCAATTCCCGCTGGAGGGCCCGCTTTTCCTTTTCCGGCAGGGCGGCGTCATACACCGCCGCCGCGTCCTGCCGAACGGACAGGGCGGCCCGCAGGTACCGGTACGCCTGGGCGTAGCACCCGGCGATGGCCCGGTTCAGGGCGGCGATTTCCTCTCCCTGGCGGTTCAGCTGTTCTTCATCCAGGCACACGCCTAAGTTCAGGATGCCGTCCCGCGCCCCGGGCAGGGCGGGGTCCACGATATGGGGCGCGGTGCCGTGGGCACGGCCACCGCGTCCAGGCTGTCCGGGTCGCCGGAACAGTGGTAATAATCCGTTTCCAGGCCCAAACGCTCGTAATGCTTTCCCACCTTGCCCATGAGGGTGCTTTTGCCCACGCCGGGGCCGCCTTTCAGGATCACCGTGCGCCGGGCCTTGCCGCGCAGGGATTCAAAGAAGCCAACAAAGCCCGCGGCGGTGTTGCCGCCGGGAAATAAATGCCGGGTACGCGCCATGCATGTTCCTTCCTTTCCGCCGGGGCGGCTTGCGCCGCTGTGCCCGGACAGACCACAGTATGCGCAAAAGGGCAAAAACATGCCGGGCCGTGCAATTTGCCCAATTCGGGAAATTATGGTATACTTGACAGTATCCCGGAACCGGGGGAGGGAAGGATCATTCCATGAAAAATCGTATGGTTTTGCTGCGGCGGGCGCTTTGCGTCCTGCTGGCGGCCGTTTTATCGGCGGCCTGCATCCCCGGCCTGGGGGAAACCGCCATCCATCCCTGGATCAATTCCGACGTGGAGGGCAGCGTGACGCTGCTGACCCGGACGCGGCTTCAGGACGATTTTCACCTGGCGGTGAACCGGAAATGGCTGCTGCGGACGAGCGTCCCTTACGGCGGCACGGAAGCCAGCTCCTTTGGGGAGCTGGCCTATGAACTGATGGAACGGAAGATTGATCTCATGCAGGATCAGACCCTTTCCGGCCACGACGCCGAGCTGGTGCGCACCCTGTACGATTTGACCACGGACTGGGACGCCCGAAACGCGCTGGGCGCAGAGCCCCTTCGGCCCTACGCGGAGGATATCGCGGGCATCCGTACCCTGGACGACCTGAAGGATTATATGACCACAGACCGGAACGTGTTTCAGCTGGACCCCTCCGCCTACGACGTGATTGCCGACCTGAAGAACCCGGATCGTTATGTGGCTGTTTTGCAGCCGGTGCCCCTGATTTTGGGGGACAGCGCCCAGTACGAAACACGCACCGCTTACGGCGAGCTTTTATATGGAATCAGCCTGCAATCCACGGTGCTGGTGCTGAAAAAGCTGGGCTATTCGGAGAAAGCGGCCCGGGCAGTGTTCGACGGGGCCATGGCCTTTGACGCCTGGGTGGCCCGGTACATCCGGCCCCGGGCGGATCACGATCAATCGGATTATCTGCAGTCCATTCTGCATTATTACAGCCGGGAAGAGCTGGCCGCCCTGTGCGGCGATTATCCCATCATGGGCATCCTGGATCTGACGGCCACCGGGCAAAGCGAAACGTTCCTGGTGACGGAGCCGGCCTATTACCGCGCCCTGGGCGAAATGTACGCCGAGGAAAATGTGCCCCTGTTCCGCGATTGGCTGCTGTATTTCCTGGTGAACCTCATGGGCCGGATGCTGGACCGGGACACCTATGACGGGCTGGAAAGCATTGAGGCGGAGGCCATGGGCGTGCGCGGTCTGCCGGACAGCATCGATATCGCTTACCGGACGCTGACGGCTTATCTGCCTGTGCCCATGGACAATCTGTATATTCAGGCGTACTGCACGGAAGAAGAAAAGCGGGATATCCTGAACATCGCGGACGAGGTGATCGGGCATTACCGCGCCATGCTGGAAAACGAAGCCTGGCTTTCGCCCGCCACCCGGGAAAAGGCCGTGCAAAAGCTGGACCAGCTGCGCGTGAACGCCGTATACCCGGATGCATTGGGCGATTGGTCCGGCGTGCGTCTCCGCGGCAAGGAAGAAGGCGGCACCCTGCTGGAAGCGATCATAGCGCTCTATCGTTTTTCGGTCAATCAGATCTGCGATCGGGTGAACCGGCCGGTGCCCCGGGGCGAATGGAACCAGCAGAACGTGCCCACCGGCGAGGTGAACGCTTCTTACAGCATCACGCAGAACACCGTTACGATTTTGGCGGGCGTTTTGGACGGCGTGTTTTACGATCCCGACATGACCTATGAAGAAAAGCTGGGCGGCATCGGCATGGTGATCGCTCACGAGATCAGCCACGCCTTTGACGATAACGGCGCGAATTACGACGCCGAAGGCCGCCTGAACAACTGGTGGGAGCCGGAGGACGCCGCCGCTTTTCAGGCGCGGGCGGAAAAACTGGCGGCTTATTACGACGGCTACGA
>CACWWM010000421.1 GCA_902764565.1 uncultured Eubacteriales bacterium | reverse complement strand
CGTCGTAGGTGTTTTCCATCCGGTGATAGTGGCCCTGGGCAACCACCTTGCTGCCGTCCGCCGCGAAATACGCTTTGGTGGTCAGCTTGCCGTTTTTATACACGGTAACCACGGCGGCGCAGCCTTCCGGGCCCAGCAGGGCGGAGCCGTTCGCATCCAGCCAGCGCTGGGTGACGGTTTTGGTATCGCCGCTTTCCGCCACGTCGTACACGATCTGAGCATAGCCGCCGGCGGGCCGGGTCAAATTGCCTGCCGCGTCGTAATAACTGGTGGAGAGGAGCTGGTTTCCGTCCCATACATCCAGGCGATAGCTGTAATCATTGGGAACGTTCGCCCGGCTGCCATCGGCAGCGAAGCGTTCCTCCGCTGTCAAGTGCCCATTGTTATAGGTATAAACAACACGGGCATAACCTTCGCTGGTGTTGACAAGCTCACCGTTCAGACCGAAGTATGTTTCTTTCAGCAGCGTGGAGCTTTCATCCCAGGTGAACTCGGCCTGATGATAGCCCTGCCTGTTCAGCGCCGGGGCGCCAGAGAGATCATGCACGGTTTCGCGGATCAGGTTGCCTGCCGCGTCCCATTCACAGTCCACTTCCGTGAAGACGGGAAGGGAAAGCGCATCGTTGTTTCCTTCCGCCCACGCGGTGCACGCTGTCAGCATGACCGCGATCAGAAGGAATGCCAGAAGGGTCAGTTTGATCTTGCTCATTGCGGGAGATCCTCCTTGTTTGGTGTGTCAACCCGATTAGTTGTCGGCGAATCCTGGGCTGCTCTGTTTCTTGTGTCGTACCTGTTCCGGGTATCATATTTTTCCCGGCTGGCGTAGTGGCTGTATTTATCGTACTTTCCGTACTTTCCGTATTTATTGCTGTAATAATACTTTCTGCTGTAATAGCCGCCCCCCCTCAGGTTTTCGCCGTAGAAGACGAAGCCTAGCAGATTCAAGCCCGTCATTTCCGCTTGCTTTATAGCTCTCTGCAGTTCCCGGTGATCCGAGAAATGCTGGCGAACCACGAAGATCGCGCCCGCCACCTGATCGGACAGGGCCAAGGGGTCGCTTACGATGTTGATGGGGGGAACGTCCAGCAGAACAAGATCGTAATCGGCTTCAAATTCTTCTATCAATTTATGCATCGCCGGCGATTCCAGCAGCTCCGCGGGGTTGGGCGGAACGGTGCCGGCGGGCAGAATGTTCATGGTCTCCAAGCTGGATTTCACCAGCACGTCTTTCCAGTTAAAAGAACCGATCAGCGCGTCGGAAAGGCCGGGAAGAGAATCCTCATAGGCGAAAATGTCGTGCTGGCACGCGCGCCGCATATCCGCGTCCACCAGCAGCACCCGCTTGCCGCTCATGGCCACGGAAATGGCCAGGTTCGCGGCGATGGTGGATTTGCCTTCGCCGGAAATACCGCTGGTGACGATGACGGAGTGCTTCTTTTTCTCCACCAGGGTATACAGCAGATTCATGCGGAGCTTGGCGTAGCTCTCGATCACTTCCATTTCGCTGCTGCTGGTCAGCAGGAATTTTCCCGGATCCACGCTTTCCTCTTTATACCGTTTCAGGGAAGCCAGCACCGGAACGGTGTAGGAATCGGTGAGCTCCTTTGCGTCCTCGATTTTCTGGTTCAGGATAAACAGCAGAAACAGCAGGCCGATTGCCGGGATCGCGCCGAAAGCCGCGCCTTTGATTGCGTTCTGCATCAGGGGACGGCCGTTTGCCCTGGCCGGCACTTCCGCGTAGTCGATGATTTCGATAGCGCCCGCGCCCACCACGCGCTTGATTTCGTTGGGGGCCACGTCCATGACGGCGTTGCAGATGTCCGCAGCCCTCTGCGGTTCGCTCGTGGTACAGCTGATCTTCAGCACGCCCGTTTCGGATACGGAGCCCATGGACAGCGTGCCCACGACCTGACCCACGGTTATTTTGGGATAGTCCGGCTGAAGCCGTTCCACCACCGCGTCCATGACCTTGTTGCTCTTTACCACAACCAGGTAGGTGTCGATGAGCTTCACGGCGCTGTTGATATCGGAGGAACTGGCGTATCCGTAATTGACCAGATTGGGGTTGGCGTTGTACACATACATGGTGCCCGAGGCGGTGTAGGTGTCCTTCGTCCGATATGCGGTATGCCAATACAT
>CACWWM010000420.1 GCA_902764565.1 uncultured Eubacteriales bacterium | reverse complement strand
TATCGGCACACCGGCAATTCCGCCAGCAAAGGATATTATATCAGAGGACAGCGGGAATGTCAATCAGTTTCTTTTGCAAATAATTGGAATATTCTGGAAGCTTCTCCAATAAAGAAAAGTCCCCCTGCCTTCTTCCGAAAGCAGGGGAAACCGTTCTGAATGTATTCGCGTCGAAGGTGTAGAATTCCACGCTTTCGATGCGCTTTCCCCTGAGCATGGAATAGATTTCAGAATCGAAGTTGAAGCCGGAGAAGGTTTTGAGCCAGATATTTTCCACATGCTTCATGCCGACTCTTGTGCCGTCGTCCCCCACCAATACCACGGCGTTGACTTCCAGTTCGCTCAGCACGTCCTCCACGCCCTCCACGCTCAGGCACACTTGCGCGTAGGGATCGGAAACCAGGCTGATTTCCCCGTCGAGCGCGACCACAAGCCCCTCCATGGGCCCGAAGGTGCTGTCCCAGCCCATCCGCTTGAACACTGCCGGAATCTCGCTCAGCCGGTAATAGGAGAAGGGATAGGATTGAAACAGCGCGTCCTTTCCCTTGTAGGTGGTGGCAATCGTCTTTCCGTTGTCGTTCACGGTAATGGTGACGGATGAATCGTCGGTGATTTCCTCGCCGCCGTACATGGTAAGCATGGATTCGCTTTCCGCGTACACAGGGAAAATCACGCCGGTGATCTCCCGCCCGTCGGGCATGAAATGGAACGATCCGCCCGCGTAGGTCATCATCAGGGGCTTCACGCGGGTGGCGGAGGACACGGAATCGTACTGGCCGCCCGTGGTTTCTGCCTCGTAGAACAGTTCATACGGAATGGTCATCAGGGCAAACACGCCGTCGAACTCCTCGGTTTCCGCCGGTTCCTCGGCCGCCGCGCCGAAGCAGCAAAGCAGCACCGACAGGCTAAGCAGCAATGCAAGCATCTTCTTCATCTGCATGGATCCCCTTTCTGTAAAACATATCCCGTTTTGTATACATTTTACTATGAATCATGCCATTATTCAAGAGGAAACTTGCGGCGCGCCGGATCATCCGGCCGCTTCCAGCTTTTTCATCGCGGGCCGCAGGAGCAGGCTGCCAAGGAGCAGCACCGCCAGGCCCCCGGCGGTCATGATGGCCAGGGTTCCCCAATGCTCCGGCGTCATTTCCGCAATGTGAAGGGAAAAGATACCGGGGAAAAGCGCCACCGCCCCGGCAAAGCCCGCGCACATCAGGGCGCAGACGGCGATGCGGAGCTTGGAGAAGGGCATGCAGGTGAGCATCAGATTGCCAAGGCCGATGACGCCGGCCGAGAGCACCGCCATGGTGGACGCCACGCCGTCCGGTACGCCAAGATGGTTGGCGATCATGGCCGCCAGGGCGCAGCAGACCACGGCGAAGGCGGCAGGGGCGGCCCGCAGGATGATGCGCTTCAAAAAGTTGCCCTTGGCCCGCTCGCTGCTGGGCTCCAGCGCCAGGAAGAAAGAGGGGATGCCCACCGTAAGCGCGCTCACCAGCGTCAGATGAATGGGCTGGAAGGGATATTGCAGCGGCAGGAACAGGCCGATCAGCAGGTTCAGTACGCTGAGCGCGAAGGAGTACAGGGTTTTTTGCAGGAACAGGGAGGCGGTGCGCGTGATATTGCCGATCACCCGGCGGCCTTCCGCCACCACGGCGGGCAGGGAATTGAAATCGTTATTGAGCAATACCAATTGGGCCGCGTGCTCGGTGGCTTCCGCGCCGCCCGCCATGGCGATGGAGCAGTCCGCCGCCTTGAGGGAGGGGATATCGTTCACGCCGTCGCCGGTCATGGCCACGTGATGGCCCGCCTTTTTCAGCGCGTCCACCAGAATGCGCTTCCGGTCGGGGGTCAGCCTGCCGAAAACCACGTGATCCCCGGCGGCGGCGCAAAGCTCCTCGTCGGTCAGCCTGGCGCAGTCCACGGTTTTATCGCAGCCCTCCAGTTCCAGCGCGCGCCCGATGGCGGCCACCGTGCGGGGGTCGTCGCCGCTCATGACGCGCACGGATACCCCTTCCCGCTTGAACCACTGCACGGTATCCTTGGCGGAGGGGCGCAGGGTTTCCCGCAGCAGGAACAGGCCCAGCAGCCGCGTGACCGGCGGGATCTGATCGTTTTCAATCCATCCTTCCGCTTCCGCCAGCAGCAGCACCCGGAAGCCCTCGTCGGCGGCCTGGCCCGCCTGGGGGGGAACGGCGTCCGTCACGAAGGAGGGCGCGCCCAGGATCAGCGTTTTTCCGTCCGCAAAGGAAGCGGCGGATTTTTTCCGGGCGGAGGAAAAGGGCAGAACGGCGTCGGCCCTGCGGCTGCT